>LVBU01000258.1 GCA_001603185.1 Thermotogales bacterium Thermo_02
CCGCTCACCCTGTTCAGGAAGAGAAGAGAGACCTATGGAAGATGTTGAACTCTCTCAAACCGGTCCGGGCTATGGTCATGATAGACCAGATTCCCTGGCACGAAATGAATGTCGATGACGAGCTTACTCTTTTGACAGAGGATCCATTCTGCAGAGAGATTGAAGAGAGACTTCGAAGAACTATCTATCAGTGGAAGCATATGAGAGTGGATATGGTAGTAGAGCCCTTCATTGAATTCGAGAAACAGATATCGGGTGTGGATTTGGGCCTAAAACCCGTTGAGAGGACTCTTGCTGAGGATCCAAGAAATGATATTGTGAGTCACAGTTATGTCGACCAGTTTAGATCGGAAAAGGATCTCGAGAAGATCAAACCTCCGGAGGTCTTTCTCGACAGAGAGAAGACCTCGCAAATAGAAGCGAGGGCCAATGAGATATTCGACGGAATACTCGAAGTAAAGATGCAGGGCGCTTTGCCCTGGTTCGCAATGTGGGACAGGATTGTGGAGTGGCGGGGCGCGGAGAATTGTATAACCGATCTCATAGAGCGGCCAGAGTTTATCCATATGCTAATGCAGAGAGTCACCGACTCCTGTCTGGCGATGCTCGAGAGTCTTGAAGAGCAGGGTCTGCTCGGTTACGGCCAGAGCCTGATACATTGTACCGGCGCCCATAGCTGCGAGCTCCCGGCTGAAGGATTCGACCCGGCCTTTCCCAGAGCGAAGGATTTGTGGACGTGCGGCATGGCGCAGATCTTCTCTTCAGTTTCTCCCAGAATGCACAAAGAGTTCGAACTCGATTACGCGGTCAGGTGGTATGAAAGGTTTGGACTCGTTTATTACGGCTGTTGCGAACCTTTGCATAATAAGATAGATCTGTTGAGAGAGATACCGAATCTAAGGAAGATCTCCATGAGTCCCTGGGCAGATATCGAAAGGGGTGCCGAACAGATAGGAAGGGATTTCGTCTTTTCGAGAAAGCCAAACCCTGCACTTCTGGTCACAAACTCGTGGAACGATAAGATCATAAGGCAGGAATTACGGGATACGATCGAGAAATGTGCTCGCTATGGCTGCCCCCTGGAGTTGATTCTCAAGGATATCAGCACGGTGAAATACGAACCTCAGAGACTCTGGAAGTGGGCCGACATCGCAATGGACCTCGTGGGAGCCTGATTCTATTAGCGAGCCTTTTGAGGAGCTGAAAAAGTGGAGAGAGTAGTCGCGGCGGCAATCCAGTTCGAGGCAAGGCCTATGATGGTCGAGGAAAACCTAAAAATCGCAAAGAGCTTGATTTCCAGATGTAAGGAGGCCACAGGCGCTCAGTTGATAGTGCTTCCGGAGAGTTTTACTACCGGGTTCACACCGATCGGAGGAGTTGAAGCTCTCTGGGAAGCTGTTTCGACTATCCCTGGCTATTTATCGGACATCGCTGCCGGATGGGCCAAAGAGTTCGATACATACATTTGCTTCCCGACTTACGAACGCGGCGGTTCCTTCCCGGCAGTATATAACAGTGCCGCGCTGGTAGGTCCCGAGGGACTACTGGGTGTATATCGGAAGACTCACCCATTTCCCACAGAAAGGCTGGAGGCCGGTGGCTGGACGACCCCCGGGAGCGAACCCTTTTCTGTCGTGACGAGAATTGGAAGGATAGGCATAGTCATCTGCTACGACGGGGACTTTCCTGAACTCGCCAGAGTTACCGCGCTGGAGGGTGCGGAGATTATCTGTAGACCCTCGGCCTTTTTGAGGACTTTCGATCACTGGGAGTTGACGAACAGGGCAAGAGCCTATGATAACCACGTCTACTGGATTGCAACAAATCTGATCGGCAGCGACGCCAGCGGGGCGAATTTCTTTGGCTCTTCGATGATCGTTCACCCTTCAGGGATGAAGATCGCTCAGGCCGGTGGTTGCGAAGAGTACATATATGCCGAACTCGACGGAGATCCTATTAAGAAGATCATACCCGGTTCAAACAGAGATCAGATCTTCGATCACATTCAAGATAGAAACGTAGCGTCATACAGGGGCATTCTCACCGAGGGGAAATCGCCCTTTGAACCGGCCAGACGTATTCCATTCAGGAGGAGATAGACTTGGCGAAACCACTTGAGGGATTGTTTATACTGGACTTGACAAGAGTCCTTGCAGGTCCGTTCTGCACTATGCTTCTGTGCGACATGGGTGCCACGGTCGTTAAGGTCGAGCGACCCGACGGAGGCGACGATTCTAGATCGTTCAGTCCCATGATAGGCGGAGAGAGCGCCTATTTCATGAGCATAAACCGCGGTAAAAAGAGTATCACTCTGAACCTGAAGACAGCCGAAGGCAAGACACTTCTAGAGAGGTTAATAGAGAAGGCCGACGTGCTTGTAGAGAACTTCAAGCCGGGTGTTATGGGACGGCTCGGCTTTCCATACGAGAGACTGAAAGAGCTCAATCCCTCTATCATATACACTTCATCATCGGGATTTGGCCACTCAGGACCGATGAGCAGTAGGACGGCCTACGATCTGATAATTCAGGGACTGAGCGGAATGATGAGCATAACCGGACCGGATAAAGAGCATCCGACCAAAGCCGGGAGTTCGATCGCAGATATCTTCTGCGGCACCTTTGCCTGCATTGGTATACTCGCAGCGCTCCACAACAGAGAGAGCTCGGGTGAAGGGCAGATGGTGGACGTCGCGATGCTTGACAGTATGGTGGCCGTTCTCGAGAACGCTATCGCCAGGTACTCGGCTACTGGGAAGGCCCCCGAACCCATAGGCAACCGACACCCTTCGATCGCTCCATTTGCCACATTTGAGACTCTGGACGGACAGATTAACATAGCTGTAGGAAATGACGCCATCTGGCAAAAGTTCTGCAGGGCCATAGGCAGGGAGGAAATCTGCGATCACCCGAAGTTCTCGACAAATCCCGAACGAGTGAAGAACCTTGAAGAATTGACAGACGTAGTCTCGGTCGCGCTTAGAAGTAGAAGCTCGCAGCAATGGCTAGAGACCTTCCAGAAGCTCGACATACCGTCCGGCCGTCTGAGCAGTATAGCCGATGTTTTCTCCGACCCTCAGGTTATCGCCCGGGAGATGCTGGTCGACGTTCCGCACAACGGGATCAATGTGAAGATGCCGGGAGTCCCGATCAAGTTCTCCGCGACACCGGCCGGTATAGCCGGACCGGCTCCGGTTCTTGGAGAACACAATAGAGAGATATTCCTGGGACTCCTCGGCTTGAGCCAATCAGAGTTCGAAGGGCTTCGTGAAAAGGGAGTCATATGATTTCGCTCTATCCGTCCGGCAAAAGCTCCGACTGGAAGAAAGACCGTAAGGTCTTCACGGTCCATAGTGCCTATTCCAGTGTGCTTAACCTCGCGGGAGAAGACGGTAGACGTTACTCCCTGATAACCGATGGCCACGACTTTCAACCAAGATCAGCGCTGATTGAAGCCTTCCCCGATCTGAAAGCTTCCGAAAGCGTGTCTGTAATCCTCGAAGACGTTGGGATATCCTACGATCCGACTATCGTTCGAGAAAAGGTAAACCCTCTCTGGCGCGGTCTGTGGCTTGAGTGGCTGGATTTTCTGGAGGAAGATATGCTTTGCTGCCTCCTCCCCTTTGTCGCGGACCCCGGGCAGATGCTCGGGCTCGGTCCCGGCTCGACACCGGCGGGAGACGATTTCATAGCCGGTTTTGCAACGGCTCTTGGCTGGTCGGAAAGTGAAGCCTCATGGAACTCCGGAGAGTTTACGGCGATACTTGAAAGGGTCGACAGTTGTACTACCTGGTTTTCCGGTGAGATGGTCAAAGACGCCGTAGATGGAATGATCTGGCTCAGGGGCCAACAATTGTGTAAGGCGCTCGCTGGAGGTTCTTCCTCAGAGACGCTTACAGCTGTTGGACAGATATATGGTTCGGGCCACCTCTCCGGCAGAGCATGGCTAGCCGGATTCTCGGCAGGGCTTGAAAGAAGCCTGAGTCACTCAGTACCAAAGAGGAATGGAGGTCAGTTCTCTTGAAGAGAGTAGAAGTTTTCAGAGGCGAATATTATGATAGCGTAACGCTTATGCTTGTAGCGAAGGAACTTAAGAAGATCGAAGGTGTAGCCGATGCAACACTGAACATGGCCACGCAGGCCAATTTACATATTATGGCATACGCGAGTTTTCCGGTCGATAGTATAGCCGCTTCCCCCGACGATCTCATAATAGGAATCGACTGCTCCGACGATCTGTGGCCTTCTGTTCTTGAGAAGGCAAAGACTTATCTCGTTTCCCCTCCGTGGAAGAGCCGGGAAGTCTCCACAGAATATAACCCCAAGAGCCTAGAAGGTGCACTATCTGTATTGCCTGAAGCGAACCTGGCTTTGATCTCCCTTCCGGGAAGATACGCTGCGGCTCAGGCGTCGAGGGCTCTGGAGAGAGGCCTTAACGTAATGCTTTATTCAGACAACGTCTCGCTTGAGGAAGAGATACGATTGAAAACGCTTGCAAAGGAGAAGGGTCTTCTCGTTATGGGTCCCGATTGTGGAACGGCCGTAATTTCGGGAAAGGGACTTGGTTTCTCCAATGTCTCTCCCATAGGGCCGGTCGGGATAGTCTCGGCTTCCGGAACGGGTTTGCAGGAGGTCATGGTGCAGCTGAACAGACTTGGAGTCGGGGTTAAACACGGGCTCGGAACGGGCGGAAGAGATGTCAAGTCTTCCGTAGGAGGTATCTCCTCTCTTGCAGCAATCGATGCGCTAAAGGATGATAGCGAAATATCCGTGATAGTCGCTATCGGAAAGCCGCCTTCTCCTGAAGTAAGGCAGAAGATAACGGACTCTCTCAAGAGTTCTGGCAAGCATGCGGTAGCGTGTTTCATGGGAGAGTCGGCCCGGAGCGACGAACCCGGGCTGAGATATACGACGGGTCTGGAGGAGTGTGCCGTCGTAACCGCATCTCTCGTGCGCGGGGAGGATCCACAGCTCGCAAGAGAGAGACTATGGAATGATTACAGAGAAGTCGAGACCCGCGGGCGCCGTGAAGGAGCCGGCATTTCGGGAAGGTTCCTGAGAGGCCTCTTCAGTGGAGGGACTCTCTGTTACGAAGCTGCCCAGGTCGCCGGTGAACTCCTGGGAGAAGTATATGGTAACGCGCCTTTGAGAGAAGCGTTGAAGCTGCCCGACAGTCTGGACCCCATCGAAAACAGCTTCATAGACTACGGCGAGGACGAGTTCACTCAGGGCAGATTGCACCCTATGATCGATCCCTCCTTCCGCGCGAGTCAGCTGAAGATTCAGGCCGAAGACCCTTCGGTTGCCGTAGTGCTGCTGGACATTGTTCTAGGTTATGGCAGCGCCGCCAATCCCTCCGAGGAGATAGTCAAGGCTATCAATTCAATCGACCGTAAGAACGGACCACTCTTTGTCGCCTACGTCTGCGGGACTGAAGGCGATCCCCAGGTCTATGGGAGACAGATCGATCTTCTGGAGAAAGCCGGGGTCTATCTCTTTGAAAGCAACAGAAGAGCAGCGATCTTCGCGGCGGCGGCCGTTGCCGGAAAGGAGAAAAGATGAGTCTGAAAAGTCTTCTGAATAACGGATCAAAGGTGATAAATATAGGTATGGAGAGATTCTACTCCGATCTGAGAGAGCAGGAGGTGGAGACTGTCATGGTCGATTGGAAGCCTCCGCTGGGAGGCAAAGAACTGCTGGGAAAACTGAGAAAGATAAGAGGTGATAGCGTTGGATAAGTTTGAAATAGCCAACCGGGAGGCCTTGGAAAGATTACAGAGAGCCGAACCGCATATAGTAGATCTGGGAATAGCCCTGGAAGTTATTCCGGGGATGGAGAGAAACATGATTCTGCACGCCGGCCCCCCGATCGGCTGGGAAGATATGTCCGGTCCGATGATAGGCGCGGTTACAGGTGCGACAATCTATGAAGGCTGGGCAGGCACCCCCGAAGAGGCCACAGAGTATATTGATAAGGGCAACGTGGACTTCGATCCCTGCCATCACCACGCCGCAGTAGGCCCGATGGCGGGGATTATCTCCCCGAATATGCCGGTGTGGATAGTCGAAGACAGGTCGAGCGGAAAGAGGAGTTTTGCCACGTTGAATGAGGGGCTCGGCAAGGTCTTGAGGATGGGAGCCTTCGATAAGGATGTAACAGAGAGACTCCACTGGATGAGAGAGGTATTGTTTCCAGTATTGAAGGCGGGCGTCAATCGCTATGTTCGCGAAAATGGCGGTTTGAACCTGAAGAGCCTTATCTCGCAGTCCCTTCATATGGGTGATGAGCTCCACAATAGAAACAGGGCCGCGACCTCTCTTCTAATACGCGCCCTCGTACCATCGCTAATAGAATCCTCTTGCAGCAACGATTCTCTGGCAAGAGTCGTGAGATTCATGGCCGGAAACGATCACTTCTTTCTGAATCCGGGAATGGCTGCCGCTAAGGTCTCTCTCGACAGTGTCGGTTATGTAGAAGGTTCGTCGATGGTAACCGTTATGGCAAGAAACGGGACGGAGTTTGGAATTCAGGTTGCCGGACTTGAGAAGCAGTGGTTCACGTGTCCCGCTGCCTTGCCGGACGTTCTGCTTTTCCCGGGGTTCACCAGAGAAGACGTGAACCGAGACATCGGAGACAGCGCAATTATGGAGACTTACGGAGTCGGAGGCTTCGCGATCGCCGCCGCGCCGGCCATAGTTCAATTCGTTGGAGGAACTCCGCAGGACGCCATTAACTACACGAGAGAAATGTACGAGATCTGCCTTGGCGAGAACAAGAACTTCACAATACCCTCTCTTAACTTCAGGGGAACGCCCACAGGTATCGATCTTCTAAAGATTATCGAGACGGGTATTACTCCCGTGCTGGATACGGGCGCCGCACACCGCGAAGCCGGCAAGGGGCAAGTTGGCGCCGGAATAGTGAGGATGCCGTCGGAGGCCTTCGTATATGCAGCTACTGCGTTCGCCGACAAATACTACCAATAAAGGAGGTTCATATGGAACTAAAAAACTGGAGCAAAATCCGTATCTACGAACTGTCTCAACCGATAAGTCACCTTACACCCGCCTGGCCGACGTACGAACCACTTCAGATCAAGTTCTTCAAGAGGCTTGCGCCGAATGGCGCGAACGGTCAGCTCTTGACCCATTCTAATCATGTCGGTACTCATCTGGACGGCTCTCTTCACTTCTGCACTCACGGCCGTGATATTGCCAGCATACCGCTAAACGAACTGGTCGCCCCTGGAGTCATCGTTGATCTCTCCGATATCGCTGAAGACTATGGAATTTATACTTCAAAAGATATCGAGGACCGCGTTGAGGTGAGGGAAGGCGATATCCTCATAATAAACACCGGCTATCACAAATACGCTTTCGATCAGCCCGAAGCCGACGAAGTGCGTTACATGATCAAGCACCCGGGACCGACAAGAGAGTTCGCACAGTGGTGTAAGAAGAAGAAACTGAAGTGGATCGGCGTGGATTGTGGTTCGGCCGATCACCCGATGAATACGAAGATTCGCGACTGGATGCCAGTTCAGGCAAGGGAATGCGATGCCTTTTTCCAGAAGAAATTCGGAAAGAGACTCGAAGAGATCTTCCCACCCGACGATTACCAGCTGATGCACGTTCTACTCTTTCCCTACGACATAATACACGCCGAGAATGTAGGCGGAGAGATAGATCAGATACTGAACAAGCGGATGATAATCGGATGCTTCCCCTGGAAGTTTGTCGGAGGGGAGTCCTGCATAAGTAGAATAGTTGCCTTTGACGAACAGGAATAAATCCCAGTGAAAGTGTGGCGATAGAGATGCGTAGCTTTGTTCTGGAAAGACCGGAATCGCTATCCGGGGCTTTCGATTTGCTTAATGAATACCGCGAAAAGGCTCTGGTAAAGAGTGGCGGTACGGATCTTATTGTATGGCTCCACAAGTCGCTTGTAAGTCCGGACTGTGTAATCGATCTCTCACGGATAGATCAGCTCAAGGGAATCGCCGTCTTACCTGAACAGCTGGAGATAAGGGCCCTAACTACAGTAAGCGAGTTAGCTTCGCATCCGGTTGTCCGGGAAAAGCTACCGGCTCTCGCACAGGCCTGCCTAGCTCACTCCGATCCCCTTATCAGAAACAGAGCCACGGTGGTCGGAAACGTCTGCTCGGCGGTACCTTCAGGAGATATGATAGCTCCGCTAGTCTGTTACGACGCCGTGGTGGAGATAGCAAACGCCTCGGGATCGAGGAGTCTTAAGGTCATCGACTTCATAACCGGTCCAAAGAGGACCGCTCTGTCAACAGGCGAGATAGTCACCGGACTGAAGATTCCCCTTAATGAGGGTAGGAGCTCGGGAAGCTACCTTAAGGCTGGCAGACGTGAGGCACTGGACATAGCACAGGCGGCGGTCTGTTGCGTCGCACTTGAAAAAGTCTCTACCGAGTTCAGAATCTCTTTTTGCGCGGTGTCTCCAAGACCGATCAGAGCCAGAGAGGTCGAGAAGCTTCTAAACGATTCCGGCAGAGTAGACGACAGAATCCTGGAGCTCGCAGCCGACCTCGCCGCCGGGGCGGTCGATCCAATAACGGATGTGAGGGCAAGCAGAGAGTACCGCCTGGCTATGATAAGAGAACTGACAAAGCGAGCAATTGCCGGATGCGTTGCTGAACTGGAAGGAGCGGGTCGCAGTGAATGATAAAAGCGTCGAACTGATTCTAAACGGCAGAAAAGCCTCGCTAAAGGTCAACGACAATACGACTTTGCTCAACGCTCTCAGAGAGTACGGGATAACTAGCCTGAAGAGAGGCTGTGAAGAAGGCGAGTGCGGAGCCTGCACGGTAATAATCGATGGTCAACCGGTAAAGTCATGTCTCATACTCTCTCCGGAAGTCGAAGGAAGAGATATCCTTACCGTCGAGGGACTTATGGACGATGGAAAGCTCCACCCTATACAACAGGCCTTTATTGATGAAGGTGCAATCCAGTGCGGCTATTGCACTCCGGGAATGATTATGTCAACGTACGCTATGCTTTTGAGGAATCCGGACCCCGACGAAGAAGAGATAAGGGAGGCGCTTTCGGGAAATCTCTGCAGATGTACCGGATACCTCTCCATTATAAGAGCCGTAAAAAAGAGCGCAAAGCTGCTGAGAGATGCAAGCAAAGGGGGCGGCTCGCGATGAAGAACATTAAGACCAACACCGGAGTAGGCAAGTGGCTTCCCAGAAAATTCGACCTCGAAAAGGCCGCCGGAACACTCCAGTTCGCCGACGATCTCAGGTTTGGGCCGGAGCTCCTGCATGCGGCCGTTGTACGCTCGACCGTCGCTCACGGCGAGATTCTCTCGATCGATTACGACGAGGCCTTGAAGGTACCGGGCGTAGTTAAGGTTCTCGTCGGCGAGGACTTCCCTCACCACTTCGGTCTATACCTAAAGGACCGTACGCCCATGGCTATCGGCAGAACGAGATACCTGGGTGAACCCGTGGCTCTAGTAGTCGCCGAAGACGAGAACACTGCACGCGAGGCCGCCAGGCAGGTAAGAGTAACTTACAAGAAGCTTGAAGCGGTATTTGACCCGGTAAAGGCTGCAACCACAAACAACGTTCTTGTTCATCCCGATCTCCACAAATACGGCCACGTGGACTTCATAACGCCACAACCCAATACCAATATCGGGAACTGGTTCAGGATCAGAAAGGGTGATACCGAAAAGGCCTTTAAAGAGGCCGCTCACGTCTTCGAAGAGACAGTAACCTGTCCACAGATAGCCCACGGCTTCCTCGAGACTCACTGCTCAATCTGCAAACAGGACCCGGCCTCCGGAGAGATAACTATATGGACATCGGCCCAATCGGCCTTCACTGTAAGAGATATAATCGCCAGGGGCATCGGCTTTCCACTCCACAAAGTGAGAGTTATCGCTCCCCCGATAGGCGGCGGCTTTGGAGGAAAGGCCGGTATGACTATCGAAGCTCTCTGCCTTTGCGCAGCCATGGACAGAGAGATTAAGGGAAGACCTGTCAAACTCTTTATACCCCGCGAAGAGGTCCTGTTGACTTCATGGGTCCGCCAGGGATTCGTGGCGAAGATAGAGCTCGCCGTAGATGCCGATGGACTGATGCAGGGAATACGCAATACCTTCTGGTTCGACACCGGAGTATCGGCCGAATACGGCGCGAACCCGGTAAGAAGTGCCGGTTACACCTCTATGGGTGCTTACAATATCCCCAATGTCTGGTCCGATTGCTACGCTGTTTACACTAACAAGCCCTTCGGTGGGGCATACCGCGGATTCGGCTTACCGGAATTGATGAGCGCTCTCGAGATCGTAGTAGATATAGCCGCGCACAAGCTAGAGTTGGACCCCGTAGAATTCAGAAAGAAGAATCTCCTGAGAAAGGGACACACAACATGCACAGGTATGCCGATGCACGACCACGCTCTTGACAGGATCATCGACCGCGTTGTTGACGGCATAAAGATCTCAGAGGACGAACCTCCGCTGCGAAAGGGCTGGAAGAGAGGTAAGGGACTCGCCCTCGCGATCAAAGCACCCGCGACACCCGCGGACGCATCCTCCTCGGCGATAGTCAAGCTCAACGGAGATGGAACGGTCGAGGTACTGGCCGCGACTATGGATATGGGACAGGGAACGTACAGTGCCTATGCCCAGATCGTATCCGAAGAACTCGGCGTGCCCTACGATTGGATAAAGGTCTATTATCCAGACACGCAGAGTCATCCTTATGACTGGCAGACAGTCGCCAGTCGCTCCTGCTGGTCGATGGGAATGGCGGTCAAGCGGGCGGCCTGTGATGTGAGGGAAAGGCTTGTGGCACTGTTTTCTGAATACTGGCAGACATCATCAGACAGTATCAGTATAGAATACGGAGTCGTTAAGTGCAAGCGACTAGGAAAGAGCGAGAGAATCGATGAAAGGGTTCAAAATGGCTTTAAGATGCCCGACGGGATTCTCAAAGGTGGTCCAATTATTGGTACTGGTTCATTCACGCCTCCAGACGTGATTTACCCCGATCCAGATACCGGCCAGTCTCCCAAGAGCGTAGTGCATTTCACGCTCGGTGCGATCGGTATCGATATGGAAGTCGATCCGGCGACGGGAAAGATTGCTATCAACAAAGCCTCTGCCGGCTATGATGTCGGTAAGGCAATAACACCGGTCAATGTAAAGGGACAGATCGAAGGGGGAACCGTTCAGGGTCTCTCAGCCTGCCTTATGGAAGCGATGGCGTACGACGAGAACGGCAGGCTTTTGACTCCTGACTTCACAGATTACAAGATCGCGACAATCAAGGACGCGCCGGCGGAAATCGAAGCCTTCTGGGAAGAGACACCCGAAGAGCTCTCACCGTATGGTAATCGCGGTGTTGGAGAACACTCGATGATAGCGCCGGCACCGGCCCTAAACAACGCACTTTTCAATGCGACAGAGATGAGAATTCACAGCTATCCGCTCAGTCGTGAGAGAGTCTACAAAGCGCTTAAAGCTAGAGAAAAGGGTGATACCGACTTCTGGGAATGGCCTTATGCACTCGATCTAGCATTCGGTAGGGCCAAAAAAGAGTGGAAGTGACTTAGATAAGAAGAGCCGTACGGCTCTTCTTTTTTTTACTCAGAGACTCGCTAACTGCAATTTTGCCGATGACCATCACTATGT
>LVBU01000259.1 GCA_001603185.1 Thermotogales bacterium Thermo_02
CCATATTGTAGTCTTTTATAGCATAGAAGATAGGAGTTCTTCCTTCGTTATCCTCAGCCTCAATGTCGGCACCATTTTCAAGCAAGTAATCCAAGACATCCGGCTTTCCCCTGCGTCCAACGGCAGCGTGTATCGGGAAGAGCCCTTCATCAGCTTCAATAGAAACGTCCGCCCCCTTTTCCATGATGAACTTCACAATGTCTAGCTTTCCATAAGCCACGGCAATGTGAAGCGGAGAGAAAGCGCCTTCTACTTCATTGTTGCTTATACTGACGCCGGCAGAGAGCAAACTCTCGATTAGTTCTTTGTCCTCTTCGTAGACTGCAAGGTGCAAGTGCAAAGGCAGGTGATTGTTGTTGTCTCTTGCCAGAACGTCTGCGCCAAGCGAAATAATGAGCTTGACATTCCTTAGCGAACCGTCCTCTGAAGCGATATGTAGAGGCGTACTTCCCTCAATATTCCTTGAATTGACGTCGATTCCTAGCTCAGCAAACATCTCGATATTCTTAGTAGAGCCTCTGCTAGCCGCACGGTGAAGCAAGGTATTACCCGAATCATCAACTCTCGAATAGTCGGCGCCGAATTCAATCAGCATCTTTGAGACATCGTTATTAGATTTCGACACGGCCAACTCAAGAGGTGTATAGTAATCACTTCCAGTAGAGACATCGGCTCCGTATTTCAAAAGGGCTTCAATGCCTTCAACGGGAAGGCCTTCCGAGATGGCTAGATAGAGGGGCGTTCTGCCATCTCCGGCAGGAGCGTTTGGATTAGCGCCACTTTCAAGAAGGAATTTGACAGTATTTGTGCCCTTAGAAAAAATCGAGGCAATCAAAGGAGACCTGAAAGCGAACTCGACTCTCTCAAGATCCGCTCCCTTCTCTACCAAATACTTTACGACTTCCAGTGTTGCATCGTTTCTGGAATTGTCACACGCAACCACCAGCGGCGTATAACCTGCATAGAACATCGAGCTGTCCGGATGGGCGTTTATCTTTGCCCCTCTCTCTAGAAGCATCTTTACGACTTCCAGGAGTCCCTTCCTCGCCGCGTAATGAAGAGCAGTGTAGCCGTTGTCGTCAACGATAGAAATTTCCGCTCCCGCTTCAATAAGGAAGGCCGCTATTTCCGGAAAACCATAGTCTGCTGCAATCATTAGGGGTGTTTTATTGGCATAGCCGAGCTCATTGATATTTCCACCGCTATTTACTGCTTGCTTGACTCCTTCAAGATTACCGTTCGCAGCGTTGTTGTAGACGCTTGAAAGAGCAATTGCCGAAACACAGAGTATCGACAGCAAAATCACAAGTGTCTTTCTCATGAATTCACCTCCTGCTTGACTTCCCAATCATTATATATGATATTCGGTAATATCTCACAAAAACGATCACACCCTCCTCCCTCCTCAGAACAAAGAAATTGATTCTGAGTCCAGCTCCTTGGAAACGACAGGCGCTCGTGGAACAGAGGTATGAGGTCAGAGGATAGAGCTGTGAAGATCAAGATCTCCCTCTCTCCTCTTCTCGTGAAAATGGTGACTGACGGACTCCTGACGTCTGTCCCCGATTTTCGTGTCTCGTGTTCTCTCGTCATCTCGATTCTCTTCTCGCTCTCCAAGGACGGGTTTTTGCTCTGCCCGTTCTTACCAGACCCTAAACCCCAAACCCCAGACCCGTCGTCGTCTCGCCCTCTCTCTTAATCTCGTGTTTTCGCTCTTCTGACCTCTTACCTCTCCCCCTCTGACCTCAGGTCTTTACCAAGGACGGGTCCACGATCTTGGACGAAGAACGAAGGACGGCTCTTTGCTCTTCCAACCGCTCTTCGCCCGCGAGCAAGACTGTCAATAGAAAACTAGCCCTGCTATTGCAATACTCAGATGGGCATGCTAAAATCTAACGAACGTTAAATATAAGGACGTGTATCATGGCAGACAAAGATCTGAGAGAGAGAATCAAAGAAGTGGCCGTTGAGCATTTCAACAGAGACGGCTATCACGGAACGACGATACGCAACATCGCCAACGATGTGAACTGCTCGTTGCCAATGATCTATTACTACTACAAGAACAAAAAAGAGTTGTTCGATGAAATCATCAAGAAGGAGTTCTTCAGTATTATAAACAGGCAGGCTGCACTCCTGAAAACCTCAAACATCATAGACTTCTACACTCAATTCATCTACAATCTGAACGCTCTGACAGACTATGACAGACGTGTCTACCGGCTCGGAATAAAGGTCTATCTGTCCTTCGACGGTGACGATGAATTGATGGATCTCATGGACGATTGGGAAAAGACCATACTTCCCAGACACTACCAGATTTTGCAGCCTTATCTTAAGAATACAGATAACGATATAGCAGTCGTGCGGACCCTGGTACACCTTCTGGAAACACTTATCGAGAACATAGTTGTGAAGAACAGGTATTTACCCGAGAAGGAAATCCGCGAAGAGATAGCCATCGTTCTGCACGGTATAGACGGTTCAATCCCCACCAACCCCGAATCCCACTAGAAGCTGAGCGGCATGCACAGATACAGTTAATGTTCCACAATATACTAACGAACGTTAAAACAATAAAAGGAGATGAGAAAAGTGGAAATCGAAAAGAGACTAGCAATACTGCAGAACACATACGCAGCATCCGTCGCGGAGACTGTGAACACCTACGACAGGTTAAAGGCCTTGGAGGCAATTGTCCAGAGAAGAAAAGAGAGACAGGCCCAGACGGCTCCCTACATGAACCAACAGCTGGGAGTTGAAAACGTTGAAGATGTGTTTCTCAGACTTTCGGAAATCTACGGCTGTGCAAACTGGAAAGTCGATAAAATCGGAGCAAATTACGTCGCTACGGCTACCTCATGCAAACTTTGCGCTTTTTCAAAGAAGATGGGCGGAGCGAACCCATGCAATGGCTGGTGCCTTGATCCAATGATAGCCATGTTGTCGGCCGCCATCAAGATTGACTCCGATCGCATAACTGTTGAAAGCACTTTGATGAAAGATGATAGCTGCAAAGTGCTCATTAACACAGAAATCGAATAGACCACTATTTGGAATCGAAGTATTCGTGACACAGATGTCTTATGAGTTCCTCAAATAGACTATCAAAAGCGGGAGTCTATCTCTTTACTCGTGTCTATTCGCTGTCCAGTCATGCGGTCCCGACTTGTAAGTGCCGTCGATAAAAACAGTCGCGGTACCGTTCATCCCATTCGAGTCGATTTTACCCGTGAAGTCAATCGTTTCTCCGCCCTCGTAGCTTGAATAGACGAAGGCGACATTGTCCTTAGAGGTCGTCCCGGAAATCGTGCCATAATTTCCAGAGAAGACGTGGTTCCCCAGATAGCCGGAAAGCTTACCCTTCTCGTGAGTTGATACCTGCATGAAGGCCGAGAAAGTCTCCGATTGACTTCTTACAACTGAAAGGTCCCACGTGCCAACAAGACTTCTAGTCTTCGCAACAGAGGGACACCCCGTGAGTAAAATCAAAGCTGCAACTGTCAAAGCGATTGAAATCGACAAACGTTTCATCAACACACCTCACTTCAGAAATTTACCAAAAGTGCCGTAAAGCCCCTAGATTAAGCAATGGGGATATAAGGCACATTCATAGTATATTATAAGT
>LVBU01000260.1 GCA_001603185.1 Thermotogales bacterium Thermo_02
TCTTATTGGCTCATGGAAAGAGCGCTTCAGCAAAGTATGTTATAATATTAATAATAATAGAGGCATTCTAATGTATTCTACACGCAAGTCTTACCCGAAATCTAAAACTCGCCTTGGAAAGGAGAAAACAATGAGTGCGATAGTTCTATACACCGGCCAGAACAGAGAGGTTATGAATAAGGCTCTCAAAACTATGGTCCACAGGGGAGAGAGTTTAACTGCAATTGAAACTGAGGACGGCCAATTACTGGGCTCTATAAGAGGAAGAGCCTTCTCAGATGGTAGTCTCCGGTTTTCATCACACGAAGGATCGGCGATTATGGATGGATTCCTCATCTCTTCAGATGTAAACGAGCCAGAGTGGGCTAGAGAGATACTCAGGCTATATGAAGATCAAGGAGAGGGGTTCCTCAAAGATCTTGAAGGGCCATTTGCCCTTGCCGTTAGTACCAGAGGAAAGACTCTGATCGCCCGGGACCCTCTTGGATTGAAGCCCCTATATTATGGTCATATAGGACAGGACATGCTTTTCGCGTCAGAGCTCAAGGCTGTCTCTTCTGTCTGCAGAGATGTGGCGGTTTTTCCTCCCGGGAATTTCTTCACTTTTGATAAAGGCTTCCAGGAGTACTCAACCTTTGATGAGCTTATTAATCCTGAAATAGATGGAGTCGATCGCGATCAGGCTATAGATAATGTGCGCAGAACCCTTGAGAATTCCGTAGAAAAGAGGCTGGCATCGATTGATTGTGAACCTGTTGTCTTTTTGAGCGGCGGACTTGACAGCAGCTGCATCGCTGCAGTCACTTCATTGCACATTGACAATCTCAAGACATTTACTGTTGGCTACAATGGCGGAGAGGATCCAGAGTTCGCAAGAGTGGTATCGGAGCACCTTAACACGGAGCACATCGAATATCTTTACGATCTTGAAGATATGTTACAGGTCCTGCCGGAAGTAATATACCATCTCGAATCCTTTGATCCGTTGCTTGTGCGAAGCGCCATACCTAACTATATAGTCTCAAAACTGGCCGCAGAAAAGGGATTCTCCTTCGTATTTATGGGCGAGGGGGCAGATGAATTATTCGCCGGATACGATTATATGAAGAGAATGGAGTCTGGAGAAAGCGTTGAGGCAGAGTTACTGAGAATAACCGAAAACGCTCACCTGTCAGGTTTCTTGAGAGACGACAGAATGGCACTTGCTCACGGTCTGGAGTATGATGTTCCGTTTATGGACCTCGATATGTTGAACCTTGCCTTTTCACTACCACTAAAGTGGAAGATGCACGGTTCAGAGAAGGTAGAAAAGTGGATTCTTCGAAAGGCTTTTGAGAGCGAGCTTCCTGACGAGGTCGTCTGGAGGAAGAAAGAGAAATTCAGTGCTGGAGCCGGCTCTTATGACATAATGAGCGAATATGCCGAAAAGCAGATCAGCGATTCCGAATTTGAAGCAAACAGTGATGGAGCTACTGTAAGATCTAAAGAGGAATTGCTGTATTTCAGGATCTTCAAAGAATACTTTCCCTGTAAAGGAGCCATAGAAACAGTTTATCAAAACTGAAAACATCGGGGAGAAGCTAATTCATATAGCTTCTCCCCGGGAGGAAGGTTTACATACTTACCGGATTCACTCTTTGACTCCCCCGGCAGTCAGTCCGCCGATAATATACTTCTGGAGAGCGAGTGTGAAGATAATTACGGGTATGAGTATTATTGTACCGGCGGCTGCGAGTTGTCCCCATCTTGGTGCATACTGCCCAAGAAAACCATTCACGGATATGGGAGCCGTTTTTGTTGAATTTCCTGTGAGAACAAGTGCATAAATGAATTCGTTCCACGACATTATGAACGCGAAAATTGCGGCCACCATAAGTCCGGGTGCCGTGAGCGGCAGAAAGATCTTCCAGAATATCTGGATTCTGTTACAGCCGTCCACACGGGCTGCCTCTTCAAAGGAATAAGATATTGAACAGAAGAATGGCAGAAGTAACCAGATAACGTAAGGTATGTTGAAACTAGTGTATGCAAGTATGAGTGAAATATAGGAGTCGGTCATTGCGAGGGAGTCAAACAACATAAATAGCGGCACAGCGAGTGCTATCTGCGGAACCATTCTCGATACCAGGAAGGAATAAGAAACGACTTTTCGTCCTTTGAACCTGAATCTCGAGATTCCATATGAGGCCATAGCAC
>LVBU01000261.1 GCA_001603185.1 Thermotogales bacterium Thermo_02
ACATTGCTCCACTGAATATGATATATTACTGTGAGCACTCACACGAGAAATGGAGGATGACAACTTGAAACCTATAACCATAGAAGACGTCGCCAGACTGAGCGGTGTATCTCGCGGAACGGTCTCCAGGGTAATAAACGGAAGTAAGAACGTAAACAGCGAAACCCGCCGGAAAGTGATTGAAGTGATAGAGAGGCTGGGTTATCGTCCCAATCCAAATGCACGAAGAACTGCCGGCGGAAAGTCATCTACGGTTGGTATAGTAATTCCAATGATCGGCACCGAGTTCTATGAAAGACTTATCAGGAGTATGGAAGAAAGGCTCAGGAGCCGATGGTTCTCCATGGTGCTCTTCCCTGTATTGAAGAGAGATTGGCTTTTGAAAGTTATGACACATGATCTTCCTGCTTCTGATGCAGCTGGAATGTTTCTCTGCTCATTTGATATAGAACGATTATTCACC
The DNA here is from genome assembly GCA_001603185.1 of Thermotogales bacterium Thermo_02. Taxonomy (GTDB): domain Bacteria; phylum Thermotogota; class Thermotogae; order Petrotogales; family Kosmotogaceae; genus Mesotoga. The sequence continues at coordinate 464 of LVBU01000261.1, forward strand.
TCTGTGAGAAAGCCTTTTGAAGCTCCGACCGTGATTGTCGATAGTTACTCTCCTGTCTATGATTCAGTTTATATAGACAATGAACTTGGGGGTTATCTTGTGGGTAAAATGCTTTCAAAACTAGATGGAAGCATACACGTGATAATGATGCAAGAATCAATAGACTCCGGCTTTTCTCCCGTGTTCAACATGAGATTCAAGGGCTTTCGAAAAGCTCTTACGGAGTGGGGGAAGAGTATTGCCCAGGGAAACATACACTCTTACGACTTCAGCTGGAGCGCAGGGACTCTGGCGGCGCGAGATATCTTCGATAACGGCCAGCCGCCTTTCAATATTTTCGCCATGAGTGATCTCTATGCTTTTGGAGTGCTACGAGAAGCTCAACTAAGGGGTTTGCGAATGGGTTTAGACGTTAATTTAGTTGGCTATGACGATCAATCTGTAGCGAAGGATTGGGGAATAACTACTGTTAGGCAACCCATTGAAGAGATGGGTGAGAAGGCTGTGGAACTCATGATAAAGCGTCTCGAAGACCCCGATAGTAAAGTGGAAAGCATTTGTTTCAAACCAGAGGTAGTTGAACGGGAATCAACTTGATCCTGGAGTAGGTCCAGGAAAAAGAAAGGAGGAGAATATGAGAAGAAAAATCCTGATCGTTCTGGCAATTTCCATGATACTGGTCGCATCTATCGCAACTGCAACGGTTGATGGGCAACTCATTATCTGGGCAGATGATACGAGAACACCTATCTTCAGAGAGATCGGAAAAGTGTATACCCAATTGACTGGAATACCTGTTACTGTCCATGAGATGACCATGGATGCAATAGCTGAGCAGGTAGTCATTGCCTCTCCCGCAGGTGAGGGACCTGATCTTATAGTAGGAGCTCACGACTGGATAGGAAGACTCGTACGCAACGGTACTGTAGCTTCTATCGATCTTCCGCAAGACATACTTGAAGAGTTCGACCCTGTAACAATTCAAGCCATGTCATTTGGAGGAAAGCTTTACGGTGTTCCCTATAGTAGAGAAGGGGTTGCTTTGCTCTATAACAAAGGACTGGTTCCGACGCCTCCAAGTACCTGGGATGAGCTAGTCGATATTGCTAGAAGAGTAACGAACACTTCTATCGGGCAGTACGGATTCATCGTTGAGTTGCCGTTCCCCTACAATTGCTTTCCAATCCTCTCCGCTCTGGGAGGTTACGTTTTCGGGCAGAGTGCAGATGGTTCGCTAGTTACTGATGACATAGGTCTGGACTCGGTGGGAATGATCTTGGGAGCAACTCTGATCGACTGGCTTATTGAGGAAGGGCTCATGCCGGGCGAAATTCCCTGGGAGACGATGACCGGACTGCTTTCCGAAGGGAAAGCGGGTATGGTAATAACGGGTCCCTGGAGCATTCCGATCGCGAAAAGTGGAGGAGTAGACGTTGGAGTTGCACCCATACCGACAATTTGCGGGCAACGACCGAGACCCTTCGTAGGAGTTTCTGGGATCATGGTTAACGCGTACTCCCCCAACAAAGCAATTATACAGGACTTTATCGAGAACCACTACGCAACCAAGGAGTCAATGCTCAAGATCTTCGAAATGGATCCAAGGCCTTCGGCTTTTTTGCCTGCTTTCGAAGAAATCAAGGATGATCCGATTATGAATGCCTTTGCTGAATCGATTTCATACGGAATGCCTCTTCCGAACATACCAGAGATGGGAACTGTTTGGTCAGTATGGGCAGATGCTATGACGCTGATTTGCAATCAGACGATGTCTCCTCATGAAGCTTTGAAGAAGGCCGCAGAAGTGCTTGAAGAGATACTCTCCAACTGACTTAGAATAGACCTGTATCCCCCGGAAGCAGATCCAGGAGGCAGAACCCGGGGGATACATTTAGCGGAGCGAGCGATGGAAAAAAGGCTACTCAGGTTTTATCTGAAGATAGTTCTCCTATCGGTATTCAATGCGATAGCGGTATTCATTCTCATATTGTCCATTCTTTCGAACGATGTTTACCTATTGATAGCAAACACCGTGCTGCTTGCTCTCGTGAATCTTTCTTCTTTTTCAAGGAAGAGGTATTTGCTGAAGTATCTTCTTCCCGGTTTCTTCTTCCTTGTGGCTATGGTTGTTCTCCCAATTTGCTACAACATCTATCTTTCCATGACTAACTACTCAACCGGTCATGTTATTGGAAAAGATGATGCGATTAAGCATTTTCTTAACAGAGAATTCCTTTCTCCGGAATCGGAGAAATACAGCTTCACGGCATATGGAGAAAACGCCGAAATAACGCTGCTAGTTTTGAAGTCCAGTACGGAGATTATTGTAGATATAAATGGAA
>LVBU01000262.1 GCA_001603185.1 Thermotogales bacterium Thermo_02
GACTATCGTCTCTCCCGGTCTGTTCAGGTCTGCGAGTATATCTCCAGTTTCGGCATTATAAGCGATCGTACCTACCGGAACTAAGATAATTTGATCTTTTCCCTTTCTGCCGGCCATGTTTGAACCGGAACCGCCCTCTCCGTCAGGCGCAAGGAACTTCTTCTTTCGCTTGAATTCGAAGAGTGTGTTTCTCGAATTGCTTGCCCTCAAGAAGATGTGTCCTCCACTCCCGCCGTCGCCACCGTCCGGGCCACCATAGGGTATATACTTTTCTCTTCTGAACGAGACAGCTCCATCGCCACCGTCTCCGGCCTTAACATAAATTCGCCCCGCATCAACAAGGCTTTCCTGATCGTTTGTGAGCATCCGTACACCTCCATGGATCCCTCCACTATGTTATAATAACACCGTTGAAGGAAGGGGGAAAGTCGAAGTGAGTCAGATTGTCAATATTGGTTTTGAATCCTTCGTCGTAAAAGACAGAATACTGGCTGTTCTTCCCGTAGAGAGTTCGGCTGTTAGAAGACTAAAGCAACTTGGGATGGAAACCGGAAAGGTTGTCAATCTTACCTTCGGCAAGAGGACGAAGTCTCTTCTCATTACAGACAGCGGCCATATAATCTTTTCTTTCCTTCCACCAAAAAGAGTGATAGAAAAACTTTTCAAGAGCTAGGAGGAATTATGGATACAAACATGTCTCCTTTCGTACCCTATGTAGTTGAAGACAGAGGAAGGGGCGAAAGGATATTCGATATCTTTACAAAGCTCCTCTCTGAGAGGATAGTCTTCCTTGGCTGGCCGATAGATGATGAGATATCCAACATCGTCGTAGCCCAATTGTTGTTTCTTGAATCTCAGGATCCCGATAAGGATATAAACCTCTATATCAACAGTCCCGGTGGTTCCATTACTTCCGGTCTCGCTATATACGATACGATGCAATACATAAAGCCCGATGTTTCGACTATATGCATTGGAATGGCTGCCTCGATGGGCGCGGTGCTCCTTGCCGGTGGAGCAAAGGGTAAGAGATTCGCCCTGCCTAATTCCAGGATTATGATTCATCAACCGTTCGGAGGAGCTGAAGGCGTGGCAAAGGATATAGAAATTCGGGCCAAAGAGATTCTGTACTTGCGGGATGAGTTGAATAAAATCCTCGCGCTGCATACCGGGCAGTCGATGAGCAGGATAGAGAAGGACGCAGACCGCGATTTCTTCATGAGCTCTAGTGAAGCGGTTAAATACGGAATGATAGACAAGGTGATAGAACAAAAGAGTAAGAACAAAGCCAAAGAGTAAACGACAATTCTATTCTGACCGGCGCAATGCGCCGGTTTTTAACGTACTGGGGTTGGTATATTGTCTGAAATAACTCCTATGATGAAACAGTATCTGGACATTAAGAATGCTTACAAAGACTGTATAGTGCTATTCCGTCTCGGCGACTTCTACGAAACCTTTTTCGAAGACGCTAGGCTTGTTGCAGAAGAATTGCAGATAGTATTGACTTCTAGAAACGGCCATCCGATGGCCGGAGTTCCCTATCATTCAATCGATGGTTATATAAAGAGGCTGATCCTTGCCGGTCATAAGGTCGCAATATGCGAACAGACTGAGGACCCCTCACAGGCCAGAGGTCTTGTCCGTCGCGAAGTGACCCGGGTGATCACTCCAGGTACACTGGTTGAAGATCAGTTGCTGGCAACGGCCGAAAACAATTATATAATAACGATCTCCGAGTACAGGGGGAATTATCCCGTCATCCTGGCAGATGTCTCCACCGGAGAGATACTGGTCGCAACGTTCGACGGCACTTCGGAATTACTGGACTTCGTGGAAAAGGCGAAACCCTCTCAAATTCTCCTGAGAGAGAGCCTGAGGACAATCAAGAAAGACCTTATAGAGATCTCCAATTGCTTAATAGAGTTTCTTGAGGACTGGAACTTCGCGATATCCTCCAGTCTCAGATATGTTAAGGACTTTTACTCAATAGCGTCTACAGACCATCTGGAAATGGATAGCGGCCAGCTCGAAACCCTTGGAGCCCTCTTCAAGTACTTTGAGAGCACTAATATGAAGCCCCTGCGACATCTATTTCTTCCCAGAGTGATAAGAAAAGGAGAGTTGATGGCACTCGATGCTTCGACTATCGATAACCTGAATCTCTTCGGTTCAAATGGTCAGGGTTCTTTACTATCAATTCTTGATGAAACGGCCACCAGCATGGGAAAACGAAAGTTGAAACAGTGGCTTATATCACCTATTACCGACGTTAAGGCCATAGAAGAAAGACTAGATGTCGTTCAAAGCCTCTTCGATAACCCTTTACTCCTCGAAGAATTACGCGAATACCTGCGGGCGGTCTTTGACCTTGAAAGAATAGTATCACGTCTTTCGAGCGAAAGGGCTTCGCCCAGAGATCTTCAGTCGTTGAGGAGTTCACTTGGAGTTCTTCCGTATATAAAGGAACTCCTTGCAGAAGAGCCTTCACTGGAGAAGAGGGGCGATAGGATACAGCTCTTTCCGAAGGAACTCGAGCTCATCCAGAAAAGCATCTTTGACGAACCATCCGCCTTTGTTGGTGAGGGCAAGGTAATCCGCGAGGGCTTCAGCGCCGAATTGGACGAACTTCGAGATATTCTTGATCACTCGGTTGAAAGACTCACAGATCTGGAGAAAAGAGAGAAGGAGTCAACAGGAATAGGCTCACTGAGAGTCAAGTATAACAAGGTCTTCGGATACTTTATAGAAGTCCCGAGAGCACAGTCTTCAAAGGTTCCGGAAACCTATACTAGAAAGCAGACTCTTGTCAATTCAGAGAGATATACGATTCCTGAACTTAAGACATTCGAAGACAAGGTCCTGAGCGCAAACGAAAGAATCGACTCTCTTGAAAACGAACTTTTCGCGGAAATATGTAGAGAGCTCTCATCTTCTACCCGTGCTTTACAGGTACTCGCGTCGGTTCTGGCCGAACTGGATACGCTTCAATCATACGCGACGGCCGCGAGGAAGTACGGGTACTCCAGACCCGCTTTCTCAAAGGACGGGAACACAAGAATTGAGAATTCAAGACATCCTATCGTCGAGAGATACGTGGACAGTTTCACTCACAACGGCGTAGACTTCAGCGAAGACGAGCGTTTCGTTATACTCACAGGACCGAACATGAGCGGAAAGTCAACGTATATAAGGCAAATTGGATTGACATCGGTAATGGCTCAGATAGGGTCTTTTGTTCCCGCGACCAGAGCCTTGCTTCCTGTATATGACAGGATATTCACCAGAATCGGTGCAAGGGACGATCTTTCAAGCGGGAAATCCACATTTCTTGTGGAAATGATGGAAACGGCTACCATTTTGTCAAAGGCAACCGAAGACAGCCTGGTGATTCTGGATGAAGTCGGAAGGGGTACCAGCACATTTGATGGAATTTCGATTGCCTGGGCCGTATCTGAATATATTTACGAAGCTATCGGATGCCACACTGTATTTGCGACTCACTTCACCGAGCTAACTGAACTGTCTCAAATGTACTCTGGAATAAGAAACAAAACAGTTAGAATTGTTGAGACCGAAAAGGGTATAGTCTTTCTACATGAAGTTATCGATGGTGTCGCAAGCAAGTCCCACGGCATAGATGTAGCGAAACTTGCGGGAATAAATGATGTGGTACTGGAAAGAGCAAGCGAGATTCTAAAGGTTATTACCAGCCAGTCGGCTCTGGACAAGACTGTAAGGGTGCTTACAGTCGAAGAGCTCAAAGAAATCCGGCAAACCAAGAAGAGCAAGATGAATCGCAACCAGATAACACTTTTCGACGCATAGTTCTGGTGTCGACAACCGGAGGTAGAGAATGTCAAGAGTTGAAGCGTTCAGAGAAAAGCTCCGAGAGCAAAGCCTCGACGGATTTATCCTTTATAACTTCGAATCCAGCAATCGTTCAAGTTCCTGGTATCTCTCCGGTTTTTCCGGGTCCTTTTCCATACTCGTTATAACACCCTTGGGCGAGTATATTATTACCGATTCAAGATACTACACCCAGGCATCGATCGAAACACCCTTCAAGCTTATCCCCTATAAGAACAGCAATGGGCTTCAAGAGCTTCTGTCCTCTATCCTGAGAGATGATGGAGCCCTAAGAGTGGGCTTCGAAGAGGACACATTAAGTTATGGGCTTTACAACAGAGTGTTTTCCGGTCTGGACGTCGAGTTAAGACCGGCAGACAGGATTATGAAAGATATGAGAGCTGTCAAGTCGCCTGAAGAGGTCGAGCTAATCAGCAGAGCCGTTTCGGTTGCAGAAAAAGCCTTGATAGAGACAATGAACTTCATCAAACCCGGAAAGACCGAAGAGGAAGTTTCCGCGATATTAGAGTTCGAAATACGTAAACGTGGAGGTTATATGGCCTTTGACGTTATTGTCGGGAGCGGTTCGAGAAGCGCCATAGTTCACGGAAGACCTTCCAGCAAGAAACTTCAAGAAGGCGAGTTTGTGCTCATAGATTACGGCGCACGAGTTGAGGGTTATAATTCCGATATTACAAGAACCTTTTCTCTAGGCGAACCAGACGAAGAAATGATAAGAGTTTACGAAACAGTCTACAGAGCTCAAAAAGAGGCAAGAGATGCGGCAGTGGCCGGCATTATCGGGAGTGAGCTTCATGAAGTCGCAGCCGAAATAATACGTAACGCCGGTTACGGCGAGTACTTTGGCCACGGCCTCGGGCACAGTCTCGGTATGGATACTCATGATAGCTCTGGTGGAGCCAGTCCGACAAATAAAGAGCCTATCCCTGCAGGAGCCGTTATCACAATTGAGCCAGGCATATATCTACCCGAGAAGTTTGGGGTTAGAATAGAAGACGATCTGTATTTAGGGAGTGAAGGAACGCGAGTTCTTACAACTCTCGACAGAGAACTAAAGATACTGTAGCGATCCGGAGGTGGCTTCTAGATGATAGAAGTTGGCAAGATAAGGAAGGGCATGCCCCTTCTTATTGATGGGGAGATTTATATAGTGCTTGAGGCAAACAAGCACTCAATGGGACGGGGAGACGGAATAATCCGAACGCGCATGAAGAATCTTAAGACCTTGCTTGTCAGGCAGTTTACATTTCAGGCAAGTGAAAAGGTAGAAGAAGCTTCGCTGTCAATAAGGCATGTTCAGTTTCTATATTCCGAGGGTGATTTCTTTCATTTCATGGATCTCGAAACTTTTGAACAGTACACAATTGGTTTAGAAGAAATGGGAGATGCGACCGATTACCTCAAGGGGAATGAAGAAGTCGATCTTCAGTTCCACGAAGACAAACCAATAGCGATCATACTTCCAAACACCGTTGTTCTACAGGTAACGGATACTGCGCCCGCTTATAAAGGAGATACCGTTTCCGGAAGCGGGAAACCGGCAATACTGGAAACCGGTCTTAAGGTTATTGTTCCATTCTTTGTGGAAAATGGCGAAAACATAAGGATAGATACCAGAACTGGCGAATATATCGAAAGAGCCTGAAAAGAAAGGAGGGAGATTTATGAATTTTGAAGAGACCGATCTCGGAAGAATCGAGATATCCGAAGCCGTTATACGTGATATTGCTATCCACTCTTACATCGAATTCCTTAAGTTCGATCCTCGTGAGGGAAAGGCTCGCAAGGAAGCGAAATCGACCGTAGATATCGACCTGGACGAGAAGGTTGACGGCACTAAGACCGTCAAGATTTCCGTGAATACCAAAATCAAATACGGAGTTTCGATTCCCTCTTATGCAAGAAGAATGCAGGAGAAACTTAAGAACGATGTTGAGAGTTTCAGCGGATTAAAAGTGGAAGACGTATCAATCACTATCGAAGACGTCTACGAAGAACCTCAGAAACCGGCCTTGATCGAAGAAGATGATAAGGAAGCGGAAAATGCTCTACCCGAAAGCTCCGAACAGATCGTAGAGGAGAAGGTTTTAGAGGAGAAAAAGGAAGAGAAAGAGGCTTGAGTTTATAATGGCAGGTTCGAACAAAAGCAGACGCAAGATGAGAGAGATAGTCTTCGGTGCAATCTATCAGTTCGATTTCAACGAAGACAAGGAAATCTCATCTGCCTATCTCGAAAGAGAGCTGAGTTATTTCTCTATGGAGGCAGGCATGAAACTGCTTACAAGAAAGTACTTCGAAAGCATTCTCCGGAACAGAATGGAGATAGACGAGATTATTCGTAAGCACCTGATGAACTGGACGTTCGACAGACTGGCTTCTATCGACAGAAATGTACTGAGACTCGGCACATACGAGATTGTCTTCGAATCGGATGTTCCTATAGAAGTTACACTCAATGAATCCATAGATATCGCGAAAAAGTACGGTTCAGAGCAGGGAGGAAAGTTTGTCAATGGTGTCCTGGACAGAATAGCCAGGGAGTGTGCATCCACAACCAAAAAAGACCTGTGAAGGGGGGATATTTATCCTAACGGATCTTGAGATTGCACAGAAAGCTGAACTTAAAGAGATCGACGAGATAGCGGCGAGTGTTTCCATACCCGAGAAATTTCTTAAGAAGTATGGCAGACATATAGCCAAGGTGTCGCACCATTTTCTGGACGAATTGCAGGACAAAAAGGAAGGAAGATTAATACTTGTAACCGCTATAAGTCCCACTAGTGCCGGCGAGGGTAAGACTACTACTTCTATTGGACTGGCAATGGCTCTTAACAGAATAGGAAGAGAGACTTTTGTCACACTCAGAGAGCCTTCGGTGGGCCCGATAATGGGAATCAAAGGTGGCGCTGCGGGGGGAGGTTACTCTCAAGTACTGCCGATGGAAGATATAAACCTTCATTTCACCGGTGACCTGCACGCGATATCCATGGCTCACAATCTTCTTTCAGCGGCTATCGACGCACACATAAACTTCGGGAACGATCTCGGAATCGATCCCACAAGCATCTTCTGGCCTAGGACTATGGACATGAACGACAGGGCTTTAAGAGAGATAATAGTTGCGCTGGGCGGCAAGAGCAACGGTTATCCAAGGCAGGATTCTTTTGTTATAACTGCGGCATCTGAAGTTATGGCCATTCTCTGTCTTTCAAAGAATATCGACGACCTTAAGGAGAAACTCGCCAGCATAGTTATTGCAAGGTCATACGATGGTAAATTTGTCCGCGCAAAGGATCTGAAGGTGCATGGAGCTATGGCCGCGTTGCTCAGAGATGCGCTTGATCCTAACCTCGTTCAGACTATCGAAGGCACTCCGGCCTTTGTTCATGGTGGACCATTTGCAAACATCGCTCACGGGACAAATTCGATAATCGCAACCAAAATAGCTCTGAAACTCGCGGATTACGTTGTAACTGAAGCTGGATTCGGCGCCGATCTGGGTGCTCAGAAATTCCTTGACTTCGTCTCGCCCGTAGCCGGTTTCAATCCTTCCGCAGTAGTCCTCGTCGCCTCTCTCAGAGCATTGAAGCTAAACGGAGGAGCCCATAAAAAGGAAGTTCACAGAGAAGACCTGAAGTCTCTGGAGGCGGGTTTTGAAAACCTGAAAATCCATTACGAGAACCTTAGAAAGTACGGTGTCCCAGTTCTTGTAGCCTTGAACGAGTTTCCGGACGATACTCTGGAGGAAAGAGAGCTCTTCAATTTGAAATGCAACGAGTTTGCCATACCGTACGAGGTCTCTAGAGTCTGGAAAGATGGAGGAGCCGGCGGCGAGAAGCTCGCACATAGAGTCATAGAGCTTATAGAAAAGGGTTCGTCGTATGCTCCCATACTGCATGGAGAAATGACGTTCGAAGAGAAGGTTGAGAAGCTTGCCAGGGAAATCTACAGAGCGGGCAGCGTAAGTTTATCCCCTGAAGCCAAAAGCATGCTAAGAATCCTGAAGAAGGAAGGTCTTGATAAGCTACCGATAATAGTTGCCAAGACTCAATACTCGATCAGCGATGATGAGAAGAAACTTGGCGCACCCTCGGGTTATGTTTTCAACGTCAGAGATTTATCTCTCTCGGCCGGAGCCGGATTCATTGTGCTGGTCGCCGGGAAGATAATGCTTATGCCGGGTTTGGGCAAAGAGTTTAGTGCCCAGCAAATAGATGTGGATAAAAGTGGCAAAATAAGCGGTCTCTTCTAAGGCGGTGTTTTGATGATTCTAGACGGGAAGAGTGTATCGGAAAGTATATACGGTGACATAAGGAAGACAATTGAAGAGAGAGGCCCCTCTCTGCCATCGCTTGTTCTCTTCTGCGACGAACCTGACAGTTCAAATAGATCCTATATGAAATCTATAGTCAAGCAGGGTGAGAGACTGGGAATAAGTGTTCTGACTGTTGAAGCCGGATCTTCTCCGGTCGATGAGATAAAGAGAATAAACGAAGACCCTTCTGTAGCCGGGGTAATGGTAATGCACCCGCTGAAAAACGCCGATGAAAAGGCCGTTATGCTGGCTCTCGATCCTTTGAAGGACCTGGAAGGAAGAACCGTCTATAATCTGGGTGGGATCGTCAACGATGAGGAGTTTTTCGCTCCTCCAACGGCTGAAGCCGTTATGGAGATACTGGACTACTACGGTATCGATCCAAAGGGCAGGGATATAACCATAGTGGGCCGTTCCAATACGGTTGGGAAGCCACTGGCACTTCTGCTTCTGAAAAAAGGGGTCGATGGTACGGTTACAGTCTGTCACTCAAGAAGCAGAGACATTGGATCAAAGACACTCAGTGCCGATATAGTTGTCAGTGCAGTCGGTATCGCAAGATTTATCAAGAGAGATATGATAAGCCCCGGCGCAGTCGTTATTGATGTTGGTATTAACTTTGTTGACGGGAAGCTTGTTGGAGATGTCGATTACGATGAAGTGTCCCGGGTAGCCTCAGCGATAACTCCCGTTCCCGGAGGGGTAGGCGTCGTGACGACGGCGCTTCTATTCAAGCATTATCTAAAATCACTGGAAAGGTTGGAGCAGAATATAAGATGAGCGAACAGCCTCTATTCAGACGATTGAAGGATTACACATATCCTCAGCTTGATGTTCTTGCCGAGGAGATGAGGGATATGATAACCACAGTCGTTTCAACTAATACAGGCCACCTCGCATCCAATCTCGGAACTGTTGAACTGACAATTGCACTGTACAGAGTCTTCGATCCCGATAAAGACGTAATAATATGGGATACCGGTCATCAAGCATACGCTCACAAGATTCTTACGGGAAGATACTCATCTTTCCCCACTATCAGAAAGCGGGGAGGATTGAGCGGCTTTCTGAAGACATCGGAGAGCACTTACGATCACTTCGGCGCCGGGCATGTCGGAACTGCACTGGCAGCGGCAATGGGCATTGAAGAATCAGACAGGATTTTGAGGACTGACAGGAATATTGTAGTAGTCATAGGTGATGGAGCCATGACTTCTGGAATGGCGCTGGAAGCTCTGAATCAGTTGAAAGATCTAGGGTCGAAGATAAAGATAATTGCAAACGATAACGGCATGAGCATCGGAAAGAATGTTGGCAGCCTCTCAAGTTCTCTGGCCGATCTGAGGTTGAATCCCTTCTACAGAGACTTGAAGGGCGATCTAAAGAGCACGCTGGAGAGCATGCGGCTTGGAAGACTGGAGCAGCTTCTCTCAAAGCTTAAGAGTGGCTTGAAGGCTACAATACTCGGTGGCAACGTCTTTGAGGCGATGGGGCTGAATTATATCGGCCCTGTCAAAGGCCACGATATCCAGGAGATGGAAACGATTTTTTCAGGCGTGAAAGAGATCCACGAACCCTTTTTCGTACATGTGGTAACAAAGAAAGGAAAGGGACTTGAATATGCCGAGAGTAACCCCACTAGATTTCACAGCGTGAGTAAGATTGATCCTGAAAGTGGAGAAAAAGTCTTCTCTTCTGAGGAAATCTCGTACAGTGACGTTTTCGGTGGAGTTCTATCTGAGCTCTCTTCGCGCGACCCCTCTATCGTAGCTATAACTGCAGCGATGCCTGATGGAACGGGTCTCAACTCCTTTATGAATAAGTTTCCTTCAAGGCTATACGACCTCGGGATAACGGAGCAACTCTGTACAACCTTTGCAGCGGGTATGGTTATCGCAGGTAGCAAACCGGTTTTCGCCGTGTACTCGACTTTTCTTCAGAGAGCATTTGATCAACTCATTCACGACGTAGCACTGCAGAATCTTCCGGTTCTCTTTGCAGTCGACAGAGCCGGTATCGTCGGACAGGACGGCGCGACTCATAATGGGATATTCGATATCGCCTTCCTCTCGATGATACCTGGAATGAGTCTACTTGCTCCTTCAAGCATTCAAGAACTGGCAGATATGCTTTACACACTGCTGGCAAAGGGTGAACTGCGAAAGCCAACGGCCATTCGTTATCCCAGAGAGACGGAAATCACTTCCCTTGAAGATGTGCTCTCCTCGATGAAGGAGACCGACATCTGGAAATGGGAAAAGGTCTTAAGGGGTAGCGGTATTGCCTTGCTGGCAACTGGCTCAATGGTCTCGCGCAGTTATGAAGTGGCGTTGAAGAACGGCTTCGCTCTTTACAACTGCCGTTCTATAAAACCTCTTGATGCAGATTCCCTCGAAAAGATCTTTACAGAATACGATCATGTCGTATGTATAGAAGAAGGTATTATGAGAGGCGGATTTGGCTCGAGCATAATGCTCGAGGCGGCCAGGCTCGGGTATAATGGTAAGATCAACGTAATAGCCATAGATGACTGTTTCTCGGTTCATGGCACACGCGACGAAATACTTACAGAACTTGGTTTAGATAACTTGGGGATAGATAATGCTGTCTCCAGACTGAGAGGTGAAAAGAATGCAAGTGACTACGGAATTCGGTAAAATCGATATTTCTCTTCAGGCCATATGCTCCATAGTCAAGAAAGTGGTTTCCGAATCTTATGGGCCTGTAAACGTGGGGGCACCTCAGACTGGCTTCCTCGCAAAGCTCTTTGGAACTACAGAGGATACAAAAAAAGGCATAAAGGTCACGGAAGAGATCGATGGAACTCTCGAAATCGATATAGATCTTATTCTTGAGTACGGTGTCAGGATACCAACCGTTGTCGAGAACATTCAGGAAAACGTCTTCCACAAGTTAAAAGAATTGACGGAAGCCACGAATATTAAAGTGAATATTCATGTTGTCGGCTTGCAGGACTGATGGGAGGCTTTAGAGATGAAGCGTATCAACGGCAAGTTCTTCGTCGCCGCTTTCAGGAAAGCCGCTGAACGTCTCCTGGCAAACAAAGACGAAATAAACGCTTTGAACGTCTTTCCCGTTCCGGACGGAGATACCGGATCGAACATGTCGGCTGCCATGATAGAAGCCTGTGAATATCTTGACAGAACAAAGAAAGATGATTTGATAAGCGTTCTGGAATCTGTGAAGACGGGGATGTTGATGGGCGCCAGGGGAAACTCCGGCGTTATTCTCTCTCAGATATTCAGAGGCTTTGCAGAAGGTATCGGTAATCGCAAGTTCGTCAGCACGAAAGCGTTTACCGAAGGTCTGTTGAAAGCGAAGGAAATTGCCTACAGATCTGTAATGCGACCCGTTGAAGGGACCATGCTAACGGTTATCAAGGTGATCGCAGATTCTGCAAACGAGCAGTTTGGAGATGTAGAAGACTTCGAAGAATACTTTGAAAGAATGGAGAAAGTTGCTTTTGAGACAGTCGAGAAGACACCCAGCTTGCTTGCGAAACTAAAAGAGGCCGGAGTGGTCGACTCTGGAGCCAAAGGGCTCGCGTATATTGTTCAGGGTTTTAATCTGGCAATAAGAGGAGAACTTGAACTTGAAGGCCCCATTCAGCAGACACCTCAGACCATAGGATCTTCCACAGAGAGAATCGTAGAGATTGTAAGGGAAGAACTGAAATTCACCTACTGCACAGAACTCATCGTAAGCCTTTATGATACCGAGAATCCAGAAGAGGCGGCAGAAGAACTTAAGGCTTTTCTAGAGGAAATGGGCGATTCCATAGTCATGGTCAATCAGAACGAGTTCATAAAGATTCACGTCCATACCGATCATCCGGGTGATGTGATTGAGAAATTCTTGAATTTGGGTGCTCTTCAGAAAGTAAAGATAGATAATATGAAACTCCAGCACGAACACGTCGTAGGGATTCAACCCAAGCCTCAAGAGCGTTACGGAATGGGTAAAAAACACGGAATAATCGTCGTTTCTCCCGGAGACGGATTGGCAGAAGTCCTGAAAAGCCTCGGCGTGGACCACACGGTTAAGGGTGGTCAGACTATGAACCCAAGTCTTAAGGACCTTTACGAGACGATAAACAGAATGGAACCCGATAAAATAATAGTCCTTCCAAACAATCCTAACATTATACTCACCGCGAAAGAAGCGGCGAACGCAATAAACGACGAAAACCCCGAAAAGAAGGTCTATATAATTCCAACACGCACTGTTCAGGAGGGAATATCGGCCATGACCGTCTATAACGACGATATGGATACTGACGAACTCATCCAAGAGATGACCGTGGCCGCTGAATCCGTTACTCCAATCTCTATAACTTACGCTGTCAGGGACTCGAGCATAAAGGGAAAGAAGGTAAAAAAAGGTGAGTACATAGCCATGGGAAGAGATAGCCTTTTGAGTTCCGGTAAAAGGCTTGACAAGCTTGTACAGGACTCGATAAAGATAGCCCTTGGAAAGGAAAGCGACAAAGAAGTAGTCACGGTTTTCTATGGTTCCGATGTCTCTGAAGAGACTGCCGCGAAGCTTTCCGAAATGCTTTCTTCAAGCTTTTCAGAACTTGAATTTGAAATACACAGCGGTGGCCAGCCTTATTATTACTATCTGATCTCAATCGAATAGTCGGGAGGTAGCGAAGGAATAATGTACTTACAGAATGTAATAGCAAATCTAAACGCGTACTGGTCTTCCCAGGGCTGTATTATCGACCAGCCATACGATGTTGAGATGGGAGCCGG
>LVBU01000263.1 GCA_001603185.1 Thermotogales bacterium Thermo_02
TCGAGAGATTCTCTATTCTAAGTATCTCTTTATCTTTCATGGTATAACCATTCTCCTTTCAAGGAATCTTCCCAGAAGCGAAAGGGTAGATGTTATCAACAGATAGCAACCCGCAAGGATCAAGTATGCCTCAAATACCGCCAGAGTCTGGGTACCCACCTGTCTGGCGCGCATCGTTATGTCTCCAAGAGCGATTACTGAAACTAGAGAGCTATCTTTCACGAGACTTACTAACTGCCCTATTAGTGGAGGAATGGATATCCTGAACGCCTGGGGGAAGACTATCGAGAACATTATCTGTCTTCTGTAAAGACCCATCGCCTCACCGGCTTCGATTTCTCCCGATGGAACCGCTTCGATTCCGGCTCTGAAGATTTCCCCCACATAGGCGCCTTCGAACAGCGATAGCGAAAGAACTCCTGCCCAGAAGCGGTCTATGTTGACTGTCGAGCCGAATCCATAATATACGAGTAGTATTACTACAAGCAATGGCATGTTTCTGAAGAACCACACATAAAGCGTACCTGCATCCTTCAGAAGCACCGACTTCGAGGTTCTCGCCAGAGCAACCAGCACACCGATCAATACTGCAAAACCAAGAGCGATAACGCTCAATTCCATCGTTGTAACCAGGCCCTCCAGGAAGAGCTTGTAGTATCTCGGTATTACCTTCCAGTTGAAGGGATATACCTGAGAGACCGATTGGTAGGAGAACCAGAAGAATCCGGCCACAACAAAGCCAAGTATCGTTCGCGATATCGCTCTTGTCATATCAAAATGCCTCTACCTGATCAGAATTCCGGCTCGTATTCGACGAACCAGAATCTCTCTAGCTCTTCAATGGTGCCGGTCGTTTTCAGCCACTGTACAAATGTGTTCAGCCACTGAAGAGTCTCAAAATCCCCTTTAGATATGGCGACTCCGAAGTCTTCTCGGGTGAGCAGTTCATCTGTCACAGCGAGCTGCTCGTACTTCTTGGCAACAAATCTCGCGTAGATAGAATCGAAGATCATCGCATCTGCCCTACCGGAGGCCACCTGAAAGGCCGATTCATCGATAGTCTCGAAGGTGAATATCTGTGCGTTGTTTAGAAGCCTATAAGCTGCTTCTGCACCAGTAGAGCCTAATTGAACGGCGATTCGCGTATCCTTAGTGTTTATGTCTTCAACAGTTGGCGGGTTGGGAAACTTTATCGTATTGTATAGGATTATCTGTCCTACGGTCAGATAAGGATCGGAAAAGTTGACTCTGAGAGCGCGTTCGGGGGTTATAGTCATCGCTGACCAGATTATGTCGAACTTGTTTGAAACTAGTGCAGGGATAATGCCATCCCAGTTGACTACAACGAATTCGAGCTTAACACCTAGAATATCGGCCATCTTCTGAAGAATATCTACCTCAAGACCGATGCGTTTGCCATCCGGGTTAGTACCGTACAGAGGCATATAACCTGCATCCTGCCCGACTCTCAAAACACCTCTACTTCTAATGTCGTCCAGCAAACTCGAGAATGCCACACTAACAGCGATCAAGAAAACTACCAGCAATACCTTTTTCATACAAACACCTCCAAATAAAAAACCGGGCTAAAAGCCCGGTCGATTGTTAATTATGAGAGCACGACTAGAAGGTGCCGCCTCCCACTACCGGGCGCCACAAACGATGATGATGAAGAGCATTTAGTACTTTTCTTCTAGACGTAGTATCCACAGTAATCACTTCACCTTATAGTCGTGTCCAATTATTAGTTAGTAGATAGTACCAGTATTTTGTGGTTCGTGTCAAGTAACGATTCTCTTAATGACTCGATGTAGGTTCTTCGAGAGTTCCCTCAAACTAGCGAAACCGCTTGCAATTCTGCTATTCGTGTTGTAGAATCTACTTCGCTCCTAATCCGCAGGAACTCTTCCTGCCTTTCTTTCATGTCAAAAAATACTATTCGAGTATCTTCTCAATCTCATACGGGGAGGTGATCCTTTTGTCAGGCTTTGCAATTGCAGTGATTTCGTTCAAGAGAGGAAGGGCATACCTCTTGAATCATCTTGTTAACAACGTGGGTAGTTTTGTTTTCGGGTACATCTACGTTAGCATCTGGAGATCGGCTCTGGGAGAGTCACAGGAATCATCAGTGATGGTTACCTATCTTATGGTTAACCAGTCAATACTCTGGGTTACGATGTTTCTATCTAAAGGTGCTTTCATTCCTCAGAAGATTAGAGAGGGAACTATCACATTCGATTTGCTGCGCCCTTATAACCTTTTATATGGAAGCCTGTTTGAAGTTATCGGTCAAGGAATGTACAATCTGCTCTTCAGATCTCTTCCCATATTTGCCCTTGGGCTTATGTTTCTTGGAGTTCGCCTACCTGAACCTTCAAAGGTTTTGCCGTTCTGTATTGTACTATTCAACGGCTTCTTGATCTCTTTCTTTCTCAACTACTTCGTCGGATTGTGGTCGGTGAAATTTTTAGGTGCTTCTGGAGCGCAGGGTCTATACTACATGCTCGTGAATCTTTTCGGCGGTTCCTTTCTACCAGCTTCCTATTATCCCGGCTTTCTTAGAAGGTTGATGCCTCTTCTGCCTTTTGCAGGGATGAACTACTATCCTGCCAGTGTGTATCTTGGCAGTATCGGGTTAGGAATTGCTCTGGCCCACCAAGTCTTCTGGATATGTGTGCTATTTATCACTGCAGTCTTGCTGACAAGAAGGCTGCTGAGATCTATTCAGATACACGGAGGTTAATATGAAGAGCATTTTGGCGTTGTTTATGGCTAGTCTGAAGACACAGTACGAGTACCGTCTGAACTTCTGGATGGATATGACCATAAGCGGACTGAATCTCTTCAGTGACTTCCTTCTGCTTTTCTTCTTCATGCTTTCCTTTGAAGAGATTGGAGGCTGGTCATTTGGAGAGATAGCCATAATATACTCGATCGTGGAGATAGGTTGGGGAGTATTTAGGGTCTTCGGAGAAGGACTTAGCAGATTCGAGGAACTCATCATAACAGGCAGATTCGACCTCCTTCTGATAAGGCCAATGAACACTGTCAAGCAATTGCTGCTCGAACGTGTGGATTTCAGAAGACTGGGAGTAGTATTTGAAGCTTCTGCAGTGGCAGTGTTCGGCTTCATAAGAAGTCCTATCTCTTTCGGAAGAATCTGGTGGATATATCTTCTACTCGTGCTCTGCTCAACAATAATGACTTTCGAAATTAACATTATTCTTGCCGCGATCTCATTCTGGACTGTTCGAAACTCTGACATTGTTGTTCTCGCTTTCTATTCTACAAGGACTGCGGCGATGTATCCTGCGCACATTTACACGCCGATGCTGAAGCATCTTCTGACTTTTGTTGTGCCACTGGCTACAGTAGGGTACTTTCCAATCGGGTATCTGACAGGCAGAATCGATAGCTTTCTTGCCATTCTATCGCCGATTATGGGAGTATCTCTACTATTACCGGTGGCGACACTAACGTGGTTTTCAGGAATGAAGCACTACACAAGTACGGGTACTTAGGAGGGAGAAAATGATAAGTGTTGAGCGACTTCAGAAAAACTACACGGTTTTTCAACGAAGGGGATTGACGAGAAAGAGGAAGATAATAAGAGCACTTCAGGATATATCTTTCACTGTGAAACGAGGAGAGTTTCTGGGTTATATAGGTCCTAACGGGGCAGGCAAGTCTACGACAATAAAGATCTTGACGGGAATCATGACACCCGACAGCGGGCAGGTGAGAGTGAACAACATGACGCCATACAGAGAGAGAAGGAAATACGTCCGTGGTATCGGTGTAGTCTTCGGCCAGAAGACGCAGCTTTGGTGGGATCTACCTGTCAAGGATACTTATGCTTTGCTTAAAGAAATATACGCAGTCCCAAAAGACACTTTCAATAGACAACTGAAGACTCTGAGAGAGTACCTGACACTCGATGAGATTATCGAGCAACCTGTCAGACAGCTGAGCCTAGGACAGAGGATGAGAGCTGAGCTTGGGGCGGCCATGATTCACGATCCGGATATTCTCTTTCTCGATGAGCCGACGATTGGGCTGGATGTCATCTCCAAACAGAAGGTTCTTGAGTTCCTGAAAGTACTACATGAAACAGGTAAGACGATATTCCTGACGACTCACGACTTGAAAGACATAGAAACACTCTGCGAAGAAGTACTGGTGATAAATAGTGGCACGCTCGTCTATAAGGGTAAACTTCAGGGTCTGAGAGACATGGCAAGACTTCCCAAGACTCTTAGAGCTAAACTGGCAGAGAACTCGCCATCTCCAGACATAGCGATAAATGGCTCTCTGGCAAAATATAACCTTCGACACGATCCTGCTTCAGGGAGTATCCATGTCGAACTAGAAGGCTCTTCCAATCACGCTTTAGTTGTCAAGGAACTGATGCAGAATCTAGATATAGTGGACTTCAGAATAACTGATCCCTCTATTGAAGAGATTGTGAGATACATATATACAAACAAAATGCCATCAAACTGCGGCTGAAGAGGAAGATAACATACCGACAAGATCGTCGTAAAGCAACTTGGTAGTTCCCTTGCCCATCATTACGCTCTTGTCGATCTTCTTTATGGAGTGAATTACTGTAGGATGTTGTTTGCCAGTCTCCCTGGCGATGTCGGTTATCGACTTTCCATAATGTTGTTTCAGAACATACATGAGCAGTTGTCTCGCGAGGACGATTTCTTTGTTTCTGCTGGTTCCCTCTATCTCTTCTCTCGAAACCCTCATGATTGACTTAATTGCATCGTAGATCTGATCTATGGGTTTGCGGCCGGTCAAGGAACTCGTCGAATTTGTAAAGGATTGGAGTATCTGATTCGCCAGAGAGATGTCTATTTGAGTATTATAGACACTGCTATGGACTATGAGCTTTATTATCGCGCCTCTAAGCCTTCTCAAGTTGCCATCTATGTTGTCGGCGAGAATCCTCGCAACATCGTCTGGAAGATTAACAGACTCTCTACGGGCAAGTTGTTTGGCTATATAGAAACGCGTGGAAGGCTCCGGTTGCTGTATGGACATCAACATGCCCATCTGGAAACGCGAGATTAACCTGCTGTGAAAGTTGTCCAGCTCCTCTGGAGTTCGATCAGAGCATATTATCAACTGCTTGCCGGTATCATGGAGTTCATTGAACGAGTGAAAAAACTCGTTTTGCACTCCTTTCTTTCCTATGAGAAATTGAATGTCATCGATCAAAAGAATATCTGATTTCTTTCGGTAGTGGTCTCTGAATTTCTGTATGTTGTTTTCTTTTATCGATTGGATCATGTCGTTCATGAATTGCTCGCTCGTTATGTACAGTACTTTCTTTTCTGGGTAGTTGATCATTGTCTCCTGCGCAACGGCCTGAAGCAGGTGAGTCTTTCCGAGGCCGACCCCGCCATACACGAAAAACGGGTTATACTTGCCAGGATTATGGGCTACATCGAGAGCCACTTCATACAGTGCCTTGTTTTCTCTCCCTACGACGAAGTTATCGAACGTGTATTCATCGTTGAGGTTGGAGATCATCAGAGGTTTCTTCTTTAGCAGAGAACCTTCATTTAAGTGCTTGATCGGTTCTTCGCGCTGCTTGTCTCCCTCTTTGAATACTATCTCGAAAGCCAACTCTCTACCCATTGCATCTACTATGGCTCTGTTGATAACGGCACCGTATTTAGTCTGAAGCCAGTCCTTGATAAATAGATTGGCAACAGAGAAAACGACTCTGTCGTTTTCCACTGACTTCAATTCGAATGTGGAGAACCAGTTGTCCCAAGTCTTCTTGGCGACCTTCTTTTTCAGTGCGTTTATTATCTGGCTAGACACAACTACCTCCACGGGGCAATTAGCATAACCCTGAAGCAAACCGCATAATCGGAAATAGAAACAAAAAGACTATCGAAGCAATTACAACTATACCAGAATTTTCCGGCAGAAAGAATAGACAAATTTTGTGTTCCACTATAGAAAGGGGCAGACCTGAGGTCCGCCCCTAGATGTGATCGTTAAGAATGTGAAACTATTCTACTTTTATTGCCTGAACTGGACAGGAATCGGCTGCATCCTGAGCGCAGGCAGCTTCGGTCTCAGGAACGATTGCTTCGGCCTTACCATCATCGACCATCTTGAAAACGTCGGGACATATTCCTTCGCAAACACCGCAACCAATGCACGTATCCTTATCAACGTAAACCTTCACTACTTACACCTCCACCTAGAATATCAACGAAGATTATAGCACGTTCTTACAGACATCTACGATGATTCTTGCCATTTCAAGACCGACGCGTTTCTGGCCTTCCGCGGTACTCGCTCCTATATGGGGCGTACAGATTACGTTATCCAGGCCGATCAACTTTCTTCGGAGTTCATCTGTAGGTGGCTCGACTTCAAAAACATCTAGAGCAGCGCCGGCGAGCTTTCCAGAAACGAGGCCGTTATAGAGAGCCTGTTCATCAATAGTACCACCGCGACTTACATTGACAATGATAGCT
>LVBU01000264.1 GCA_001603185.1 Thermotogales bacterium Thermo_02
GACCGGAATAGCCAGTATTAGCCTTCTTATTATATATTTCAGCACTTTCTTCCCTCCTCAACAATCTCGAAAACGGCCTGGTTCATCGATCGAAATCGCTTATTACTAAAGCGGGAGGGTTTCCCCTCCCGCGAGGTTTATAACAAAGACTCAGTCTTTCCAGTAGCCTTCAGGCTTGAAGAGAATACCTGTTGCAGGCGTAAGTTTTGGCAAAGTAAGGTTGAGCTCGTTCTTATGAATATAAAGGAAGTTCTGAGCCATCGTGAAGACGATTGGCTGGTATTCGGCAAAGATCATCTGGAACTCTGCGAATAGATCGTATCTGTCTTCGTCAACAACGGCGGAAGTCTGAAGTCTGTAGATTTCGTCGACTCTCTTCTCCCAATCAGGAAGAATATAAATATCTTCAGTGATGTGGTCATCCGGGTTGTAGGTCGGCGGGTAGTTCCAGAAGTGCAAGCCACCATCGAGTCTGTAGACGTTCCAGCCTGTTCCAGGATCAACGGAACCGGTAAGACCTATGATAACAGCTTCGTAAGTAGCATCAAGAAGTCTGCTGACGACTGTATTGAACTGTATCGGGGCGAAGTTGACCTTTATACCTAGCTTATCAGCACCGTCAACAACGATGTTACCTATCGCTTCACGTACTGTGTTTCCGGCATTGGTAAGGAGCTCGAATTCAACACGATTGCCCTTAGAATCGACAAGAGCTCCGTCCGGTCTCCACTCGAATCCGCCTCTTCGCAGTTCAAGTCTTGCCCTGGTTATAGAGTACTTGTAATCGAATTTCTCGATCTCCGGGTTGTAGAAGCCGCTTGATGGCGAAACCGGTCCGTAAAGCGGAGAACCCAGTCCGTTGTATAGAGAATCGATTATTGCCTGTCTGTCCATAGCATAGACAAAGGCCTTCCTGAAATTGTCATTTCTGAACCATTCTCTCTTGACCGGGTCGGTTGCATTGAAGTTAAATGTTATGAACTGAGAACCGAGAGCTGGTCCACCGACCCCCGTAGTCCAACCCTTTTCGGCGGCCATTTCGGCGAGCCTCGGGAACTGTTCTGCGGTTGGTCCGTACATATCGAGCTGTCCGGCCTCGAATCTCAGAAGCGATGTGTTCTGATCGGCGAGAAGCTCGTAGTTGATCTTGTCAAAGTATGGAAGCTGTACACCGTTGGCGTCGACTTTCCAGAAGTTTGGATTTCTTTCGAAAGTGATTCTAACACCTTCGATGTAATCAGACATTATCCATGGTCCAAGTCCGACTAGTTTGTCAACATCTGCTATTGTCCACTGTTGGGCATATGTGCCGTTCGCTACGGCCTCGGCCAGAACGTGTCTAGGCTGGAGAGTGCGGAAGCCGACCTGCCTCAGAGCGGTAACCATGGGTACTGTCCAGGTGAAGGAAATCGTTGTGTTATCTACGATTTCTACAACCGGAAGCTGGTCGTTGGAATCCATGTAGGAACCGTTTCCGTTAGCGGTCTGTTCTGGATCAAAGGCAACGGTAACGAAGTTCCAGTAAACGTCTTCAATGGTGAAAGGCTGACCGTCAGACCACTTTACACCTTCTCTAATCTTTACGAAGAAAGTCAGTCCGTCATCAGAGAACCACCATTCTTTTGCGAGTCCTGGCTCTGTGGGCATTCCGCCTTCGTCAGCTTCAATGAGAGTCCCGGTAATAAAACCGAGAGGATCTGTAGAGCTGGTTTCCTGTGCCCAATCGGGATTAAAGGATTTCGGATCTCCAAGACCCCACCAGAAGAAAGTTCCGCCTGGTTTTCCATTAAAGGTTTCCTCTACGTGATACTCTGGTGTTGCGGCCAGAACGAGACCGGTTACCAGCAGTACAGAGAGAAGTACTAGCAGTTTCTTCATTTCTTTTCCCCTCCTTGTTCTTGAGATGTGGAATAAAGATGGCACGCAACTAGATGCTTTTCGTCCACCTTAAACATTGGTGGATACTCCCTGGTACATATGTCCATCCTGTACTTGCATCTTGGATGGAAGAAGCACCCGGTAGGTCTGTTTATTGGACTTGGTACCTGTCCACCTATTAGATCCTTCCGGTTACGCTTTTTGTTCGGATCGGGAATCGGAGCAGCGGCCAACAAGGCCTTCGTGTAGGGGTGAAGAGGGTTTGAGAAGATAGCTTCGCTCTCGCCCTGCTCCACAATTCTTCCTAAGTACATTACCGATACAGTCTGGCAGATGAATCTTACCAGCGCAAGATTATGAGATATGAAGACATACCCGGCGTTAAGCTGCTGCTGAAGCTTATCGAAAAGGGTAACGATCTGTGCCTGAACCGAGACGTCCAGAGCAGATGTGGGCTCGTCCAGTACAATCAGATCGGGATTGACACTGATCGCTCTGGCTACGGCAATTCTCTGTCGCTGTCCACCGCTGAACTGGTGTGGATATCTGTCGACATGATAAGCCTTAAGCCCGACCTGGACCAGCAATTCCCTTACCATTTCTATCGCTTCGTCTAGATCTTTGGCGATCTTGTGAAAGAGAAGGGGTTCAGTCAGCATCTGACCGACTGTCATTCTCGGGTTGAGAGAAGACATAGGATCCTGAAAGACTATCTGGGCTTTTCTTCTGAGATACCTTCTCTTTTCATCGAGATTCTCAAATAGTGCACTCATAGCCCTGGAAGAACTTTTGCCAGCATTCAAATAGACATCGTTAATCTTCTTTTCGAAGGGCTCAAGACCGTTGGCTCTGCCGGTGAAGGCCTCATTTTCGAAGTATCTGGACTTCAGATACTCCGCAGCACGTTTTCGACGCATGAAGTAGAATGTGGTGTCCTCTCCATCGATAAGTATCTCTCCATCCGTTATTTCATGAAGCCTTATTATAGCCTTTCCAATCGTTGTCTTTCCGCAACCGGATTCACCGACGATACCGATTGTCTTACCTCTGTCAACGGAGAAAGAGACATCATCGACAGCCTTGACAAACCCCACAACTCTTTCTATAAGAAAGCCTTGCTTTATTGGAAAGTACTTTTTCAGATTTCTAACTTCGAGAAGCTTCATTCTCCAGCCTCCTTGACCAGCTTGATTTTGCTTGCGACTGGATTCCAGCATCTAATGAAATGATCTTCTTTGATCTGTTCCAGAGAGGGCAGTTCCTTGTAGCACTTATCGACTGATCTGGAACATCTCGGCAGAAATGGGCAAAGATTTGGAGGGTTCAACATGACTGGCGGCTGGCCAGGAATGGGAAGCAGCTTGTCTTGTTTAATATCCAATCTTGGAATACATTCAAGAAGAGCGAAAGTATATGGGTTCATAGGAGAGTCGAATATATCCTTCGCAGGAGCCATTTCCATCTGATAACTACCATACATGACGCTTATCTTGGTAGCAATTTCGGCGATTACGGCGAGATCATGAGTTATAAACATCATTCCGCTGCTGAACTGCTCCTGAAGATCCTTCATGAGCTCAAGAATCTGAGCCTGAACGGTCACGTCAAGTGCGGTAGAGGGTTCATCTGCTACGAGTATATCCGGATCACATGAAAGCGCAATCGCAATTACCACCCTCTGTCTCTGACCACCAGAAAGCTGAAAGGGGTAATCGTCAATTCTCTCTGCAGGTTTTGGTATTCCAACCTGTTCAAGAAGCTTTATAGATCTTTCGCGGGCCTCCTCAATCGTAGTCTTCTTATGATGCACTATCGTCTCTATCATCTGATTGCCAATAGTGTACATTGGGTCAAGCGATGTCATGGGATCTTGGAAGATCATGCCAATGTGTTTGCCCCTTATCCTGGAAAAGTTGTCCTTTGGCATCTTGGCAAGATCAACATACTCCTTTTCACCGCTCTTGCTAAACTCATCTGTTAGAAATAGCACTTCGCCTCCGGCAATGAACCCGGGACTGTCAACCATTCCGGCGATAGTCTTAACTGTAACGCTTTTCCCGGAACCGGTCTCTCCAACAATACCAAGAACTTCGTCTCGGAAGAGATCGAAAGTAACATCCTGAACGGCTTTTACTACTCCTTCTACCATTCTGAAATGTGTTGAGAGGTTCTTAACCGAAAGAATTGGTCTTTCCTGCAACCAAATCACCTCATATTCATTTGTCCAAAAAAACACCCTCGGAGTAAATTGTTGCTTACTGTATAATTATTACATATACTTGCATATAATATCAAGTGGTCGGA
>LVBU01000265.1 GCA_001603185.1 Thermotogales bacterium Thermo_02
CCTTAGATTAGCGACAGTATTGCCCTTATAGACTGAAAGAGCTGGAGGCTAATCCATGAAAGATGAGATGATACTCAAATACCTTAATTGGTGCAGAAAGAGAAAGTTCGACTTTCAGGAGACTATGGCTGTTTTTGAACGGCTGTTCGGCTCTGAGATCAGAGCTAGAGCCGAGAAACTGTGGAGCGTAAGCCAACATTCTCAGGAGGAGTTTGCTGACGGGAAACTGGGAAGAAAGTTCTCAAAAGGCCCGATCGTTGTTACCTCAAGAAACACTCTGTTCAGTATTCTAATTGCCATAGGAGTCGCGATTGTCGTTATCTTGATCATCATGCTCGTGGTTCCCGTACCGTACGACGCAAAATCGACTACCGTTGAAGAATGGAGCTACGGAGAGATACCGGGCGTGCAGGTCAGGATTCTGTTAAAGAGCAACTTCCTCCCGATAGATCCTACAAACCTTAACATGAGGGCAACGTTCGGCGGCGTCCTCACCGGTTACGATTCATATCGCGCAGTCCGTATAGTTGCACATACTGGGTCACTAGATAGGCCCTACGCGTACGGCGAGTATGTCGATGGGAAGCTTGTGGATTTCGCTATCTATTGATAATGCACACAGAAAAGGAGCCTTGGCTTTCTCAAAATCGCCAGGCCCCTTCGTCTATCTTAAGCGTTATTTTGCTGCACAGAAAAGCGCAGTTTCCCTACCTGTAGAAAACCCACCAGTTGCTCATCATGTATTTGTTGCTGTCATTCAAAGCGCCACAATTGTAGTATGAAGAGGAACTGGTATATATCTTGTTGTAAGAGACATACGTACCTTTTTTTACGTTTTTGAGTCTTACCAGCTCTCCGTAATAGAGTTTGTCTCCGCCAAATAGTGTCCCCAGAACATTGATGGCTGTCGGCTCGACAAGCAGGTCCCAATATGCTGTGTCATGATTTAGATACAGACAGAAGGTTGTCTTGAGCATTTTGTACTTGTCGTCTTTTTTATCAATGGAGTAGTACTTGGAGAGGTCATGGGGAGCCAAACACATATCACTCAACTGCGACAATGCCCTCAACCATACAGTATGGTCTTTGGTGACTGTTCCCTGCTGCCAACCCCAGCTATCTCCCGTTCCCTTGTCACCTTTGTTCGTAAGTATCAGGCGGCAGCTGTATCTACCCGATGCAAACCTGTCTGTTCCGTTAACCTTGACGAGGTCGACTCCATAACTGTCCCATGTCGGAATGAAGAGGATCCACGATCTATTCCAGTACGACTCGTCGGAAATCTTCATGTATCTGTTCAAGGCATAATTGAGGACTCCAACGTAATCGTGGCCGGCGGGGTCCCTGCCGTAGGTCATTTCTCTCTCGAGGTTGTTTATTCTCATCGAAGGCATATAAGCCGAAATTGCCAGCGACTGCACATGCGACGTCTCGGCACAGATATTGAGGGCGTAATTCGACTCGCTGAGGTACTCGTCGGCTATGAAGAGATTGTTCGCTATATTCTTGTGGGCGTTCTCCAGAAGCGTGTGTGTATAGGCCGCCTGTACTATGTTGCTGTTAGTACTCCTCGAGATCGAGTATCTTCCCTCCTCGAGGTTCTCAAAGATATATCGCCTCATCACGACCTCTGGCTCTACTGTGGCATCAACATCCTGATGCGTATAGTTCAAGAATCGCAGATCTCCTAAAGGGGTCTTCGCTTCGATCGCCTCATCCACTCCCGTGAGCTGTATTTCCTGTTTATCAAGAGTCACCTTCACACCTTTTGAACTATCTTTGAAGATGTTGAAAGCAGGCGTTAGATAGCCCAACGCAGTCTTGAGACTGGCCTGAAGCAGCTCCGTGGATCCCGCAACACTGAAGTCCATTGGCTGTGTGTTCCAGAACACTCTGACTACTATCCCTGAGTCCTTGCCAAGAGCTTTCAGAGCGACGTTGTCGGCTTCATTGAAGAACCAGGCCTTATCCGGATCGTACAACGGTTCACTCATGAGAGACTCTCCACCAAGCGCGTAAGTGATGAATACTTCCAGCCAGTGCCAGAATACTTCGACTTCCGCTTCTATATACGCAGTGTAGTTCTGCAGATGAAGCTCCGCAAGGCTGGTTCCCTTTTTGTGTTCGTACTCTACAAGAAGGTTCAGAGCCAGCAGCTGACGGGTTGTAAGAGCCTTAAAAAGGGCAATATAGGCCTGAATATACTCGATGAACTCCGGTGAATCGGGCGAACATCTCTTGTAAAAGCCGAGGTCTTCGGTCGGCTCGTCAATCAATTTCTTAGCTCTGAGGGAGTTCATCGCATTAGTCATATAGATTTCGAAGAGCGACATATAGCTTGTATCTGCTGTCCCGCCCACAATAACCTTCTTGATATTGAGCATAACCTGATCCAGCTTGCTGGTCCAGATGTCCTGCATCAGTGACTCAATACTCAGATCCGTGGAAGTTGTCGCTGGCAGGGTCGTTATATAAAGGTATTTCCCGTTACAGATTTCGATAGGAGTGAAGTAATTCTGATCGACCATTCTGACATAGGAATCGTAGTATTGCTGATCAAGCTTCGTCAGAATGCTCTGTATCTCCGAATCGATAGTATCTAGCTTCTCGGACATGGTGTCGAGCTTGGCATTTACTTCCTGTATCTGATTGAGGATTTCGTTTATCAGCTCGGTAGTCTGATCACCCAATCCGAAAAGGTTTTTCAAGACCCAGGAAATACTACTGTATGCAGTGTTTGCAGCAATTCCAGAGGCGATGCCACAGAAGAGATCCTTGCCCAGAGTGGCTAGATCGAAACCCGCCGTGGCTCCTACACCGAAGTTGTACCTAGCGCCTCCTGCGATCGCTTCGACAACGGTCTCGATGAAGTCCTTGTAAACTCCCCCGAAGTAATCCCGTACGAAGCTCGCAAGTCTTTCCATTGAGAAGTATGAAGTCTCAAATCCCGGGTATAAACGACTTAGAACATTGATCTCCGGAGGAACATTTAGAGCTTCTCGGACTTCTTCGACAGCGTCTTTGAAGTTTATACCTTGCCTGAACATATACGCAGTAAAGACAGATGAAACAGGGTTTACCAGGATTTGCTCCGTGTAGAACGATTTCTCGACAACCGAAGCCAGAGCGTCGGTCTTTTCAGGTTTCCCTTCTACATCGAAAGTTGCCAGAATCACAACGGGGAATTTCAGACCCTGGGGAACTGGAATTGTGAATCTCCCGTACTCGTCAGTGAGAAACTCGCCTTCGACAGCTGTGCCTCCCTCCACGTCGAAGACCTTGACCACGGCGTTTTCGATGTACTCGTCTGTGAATACTGTTCCTCTGATTTCGTTGGCACCGGGAAGCTTAATGCAACCGGTTACAAAGAGAATCAGCACCACAAGAGAAAAAAGCAGAAATCTCCTCACTTACCTCACCCCCTATCACACTGATATACAAATCAGCCTAAAGAGTAAAGCCAGACTGAGAAAGAAGTACGTCTAATCCGCAAGTTGATTTGCAAACTATTATACAAAAAAAACGAGAAAATTGGTCACTTGTACGAACCTTTTGCGAAGTTCATTTCCATTGCACAAGAAAAGACCGGCAACGGAGTGATAGAGGTCAATAATCAATGCACTTCCATGTTTTCGCGTAGTTCTTCTGTGATTAATACCGTTTTCTTGTGAAATGAGCGAGTGACAGAGTATAATCAAACATAAAACTGAAGACATTGAAGCCTCGTGCTCCTGTATACTCCGAATGCTCTGCAGAAAACCTTTTCCATAAGGGGGTATAAAGATGTTCGGTAGAAACCTCATTCTTTCAATTGTCTTATGTATCTCTCTTCTTTCCATTTCAATGGCCAACCCGGCTGAACTGACAACCGACTGCGATCAGGCAAGGGAACTTGCCAGGCAGGCCTATATCTTCGCCTATCCGATGCTCGAACACTATAAAACTATGAGTGTCCAGGCGATCAAGCTGGGTTTGTTCAATCAGTTCTATCACAGCAAGATGCTTCGCGGTCCAGACTACAAAGACGTTGTTCGGCCGAATAACGATAATATATACTCGGCGCTCTGGCTAGATTTGAGGTCAGAACCCTTCGTTGTAAGCGTTCCGGCTGTTGAGGATCGCTATTATTCCTTCCAGATGATCGACATGTACACACACAACTTTGCCTACGTTGGTACCAGATCAACGGGAACCGGTGCGAAGACCTTTATGATTTGCGGTCCGTTTTGGGAAGGTGAGACGCCTTCAGGTGTTGATTACGTCTTTGAAAGTGAAGGTCTCTTCGTCCTCTGTTTGATTCGGATTACGGTAGATGAGCAGGCTTCGGGAGATCTTGAGAAGGTTCTGAATCTCCAGAAAGAACACAAGCTGCAACCGTTGAGTTCGTATCTCGGTGTTCTGCCGCCGTCTGAAACTCTGAGCGATATCTTCCCCATATACAGTCAATCGAAGGCTGAATCTGTGGAGTTTATTTCGTATTTCAACTTCCTTCTGGATCATCTAGAGATTCACCCAACCGAAAGGGAGTTGATCGAGGAATTTGGCCAAATAGGAATCGCGCCCGGACGGGATTTCAATCCAGATTCAATAGAAGAAGCCATTCTTGAGGCAATGAAGGAAGGAATAAGAGAAGCCGTCTATTTAATCGAGAACCCCGGAGAGACGGTGGGAATCTCGAAAAACGGTTGGAATCTGACTAAGCGAATCTTCGGAA
This sequence comes from Thermotogales bacterium Thermo_02, assembly GCA_001603185.1. Classification (GTDB taxonomy): domain Bacteria; phylum Thermotogota; class Thermotogae; order Petrotogales; family Kosmotogaceae; genus Mesotoga. The sequence continues at coordinate 4,715 of LVBU01000265.1, forward strand.
ATCGAGAAGAAATGCAGGGTAAATACCTAGTCCGGGCCAGTGCTGCATATCTCGGTTTGTATGGCAACAGTCTCGAAGAGGCGTACTGTCCCAACAGTCTTGTAGACGGTGATGGCGATCTTTATGATGGATCTAGGTACAATTACGCCCTTTTGTTCAAGAGCGATGAACTCCCTCCCATAGAGGACAAAGGGTTCTGGTCGATCACAATGTATAATGAAGACCAGTTTATGGTCGCCAATTCCTTAAACCGTTACTCGATAGGTGACAGAACAAACCTGGTTTATGAGGAAGATGGTTCGCTAGTAATCTACATTCAGCACGAATCACCCGGTGCTGAGAAGGAATCGAACTGGCTTCCCGCTCCAGACGGCGTTTTCTCGGTCAGCATGAGGATTTACCTGCCTTCACCACTTGCGCTTGATCCCCTGTACTGTCCTCCTCCTGTGGTGAAGGCTGGAAATGCCGGTAGGTAGGCAGGTTTGATCTGTTCAGCTACTCAGATATTCAGTGATTGCGGAGATTCCTTCTTCTGACTCTGCTTTCGATAGTTCTGAGGCTATCAAACTCTAGTGGGGGGATGTGTATGAAGAAGCTTCTATTCGCTCTTTTGGTATTAGCGACCATACTTAGTAGCTGCGTAAAGATCGAAAAGGCAAGTGGAATAAGAGGGGTTGTTTTCACAGACGAAAATATACATCAGGCCGAGATCAAACTACTGGACTTTGAAGGTAATCAGTTAGTGAGCGATACGGTGACAACCGACAGGTATGGTAGATTCTCTATCGGTGTGCCAGCCGGCATAAGATTTCCGGTAGTTATAGTTGCAGCATTTGACTCCACTTGCGAAAATGGAGAAAAAGACTACCTGGCTTCGGTAGTCGAAGAGACTTTTTGCTCTGAGCTAATCTGCGTAAATCCAGTAACCTCTGTATTCACCGCTTACATGTTCAAAACGGGAGTCGGCTATTCAGAGGCTGTGAGAAGAGTTCGCGAGGCCTTTGGAGTACCTGAAGAAGTTAATCTCTTGAGTCAGCTTCATCCGAATTTCGAGACTTCATATTTCTCAATGGCGAAGCTAGCCGCCTTCGTGAGAGAGAATTTTGCATGCAGCTATCAGCTATTCTCCGAATCCATAGTCAATGCCATTGTCTCGGGTTCTACATATGGTTTTGGTGCAGAAGCTCTTCTCGAACTCGGAATCTCCGATATTCTTAAGGAGTTCTTGAAAGAGATAGGTGGCACAATCCACGAAAAGGCTAAGGACGAAGCTCTTTCCTGGATTCTGAAGAGTCTTTTTGGTCTGGGAGACAAAAGTGAAGAATTGATAAGAGAGGTGCTCGCTCAGATTAGAGAAGTCAACAAGAAACTGGACGATGTCTCCAACAAGTTGAACATAATAGATACGGAAATCCAGGACATACTCGAAAAACTCGATGAACAGTACTATGATAGTTACATAAGGACGATCGATCAGAACTACTTCACCCCTGTGGAAGCCTGCCAGAATAAGTACATCTATATAACCACGCTCGAAGCAACGCATATGACCGACGTAAGCATTCAGGAATTGATGGATGAGATCAAGGATAGTAAGCTCGATCAGGTAATGCTTAATATCAAAAAGGTTATTGTGGGTGGGACCGCAGAGACAAGTTACAAATCGATCTTCGAGCTTTACGTGACTAACGCGCTGAATATGCTACGAAGGGAAGAGCACATAGACGAATATATAGAAGAAAGAGCCGGCTTCTACAATCGCTGCTCTTGGAACTCGGAGATCTTCACAGACTATGTGAACACATATATCAACCTGTTCAAAGCAATGACGACACGGCAGCTGTATGCCCTAAATCTACTTGTCGAGTATGAGCATTACAAGGACAGCAATCTTGCCGAACTCCACCTTGAAGACTACAACTCGTATATAGCCGCGGAAGTGGAAGAGTTCTGGAAGTGGCTGGAGATATTCATAACATACGCGATCGGTGGAGATGGTCTTATGATAAGTCCCAAATACGATGCAGACAAGGCCTGGTTTTACAATCAAGCCGACGCCGTTGCTCTTAAGGCTCTGGGCAATGACACTGGCATTGTGGTGAGGCTTTTCTGGAACAGCGGAGAGACCATGGATCTCAGTATAGCCGGGGACACTCCGGATGGTCTCGAAACGGCTTTTGGCTTTTTGAGCAAGGCATATGAGAGCTTCCGCGGTCCGGCCGGTATCAAACTCACGCTCGATAATCAACAGATCAAACTCTCGGGTATGGACGAGGCAATTGAAGCATCAGATCCAACGGGAAAGTTCTGTGAATTCACTTTCACTTATCAAGACGAAGGCAAGTCGAAAGAGCCACTTATTACGCTCAGGCGTTATGTCTTCGAGAATCTTGATGATGGAAGATACTCGATTTCCGAAAGCACAAACGGGAACATCGTCCAGACAACATACTCAAAGACGCTTCTGGAGGAAGTTCACAAAAACATTGCCAACGATCATCTGATAGCCGTAGAGTATCTCGATGGATCAAATTACGCTCTCGATATTAACTCTGAGACATCGCAGGTGCGGTCGCTCGCTATCTCTGCATATACGCCCTCTATGCGGGTAAACGGCAGTGAACGCCAGATGACCTATGGAAGGAGCCACAACATTGCCGACCACGACTATGTTGGTGTCCTGAGCTACCCGTTGAACAGATACATGAAGATCGAAGGACACAATTACTACGAAAAAACATGGATACTCTTTATACCTCACTGGAGTTATTCGCCATTTGACGCCGTGATTGTTGATGGAACAAACAGAGAAACTTCTGGCAGGTACAGTTCTAGACTTATTCTCACTAATAAGGGCGACAATGCCGATGGAGATGCCTGGGGCTGGCAACAGGGAGTTGTCAGTAGAACACATCCGGTCTGGTTGAGAGCTACAAACCAGTTAAGCTCATCCTGTCTGGCACCCTACGATCTCTCCGGAAAATACTCCATATCTAAAAAGGAAGACCAATACAGACTGCCTTCGACCGTTTTTTCTCTATACCTCAACAAAGATACCTCTCACTGGGATCTTTATGTAGAACCTTCAGGCATAAACATACTCGGGATGCTCTTTGGCGGAGACAGTCTATACTACGGAGAGATAGTCGCTCTAAAGAATATACACCATTCGCAATACATCTCATATACGACAGTCAATCGTCAGCCAGATTTATCGAATTACACAGTTGGAGCTCTTTCAGCCGGTGGAATCTACGATATGAAAAACTGGTGGATCTTCCTGCGATAGAATTTCGTAAGAGATAATTTCAGCGGCTGGGTTTAAGCTAATAGGTAAGCTAGTCAGGCGTCGAGGACTGCTCAATCCCGGCAAGTTCTTCTTCGATAATACTGAAGAACTCTTCTCGGGCAAACTTCTCTACCCAGGGTTTGTGTCCGCACTTCTCCAGAAGCCTGAATTTGAAGTCGTTAAGCTTTTCAGAAAGTGGTATTTCGACACCTTCTGAGGGATGAGGATCATAGTCACCATGTATTGCCAGAACAGGGCAGTTTATCTTTTTTCCTACTTCAAGAAGTTCACCGCTGCGTCTCATTGAAGAAGCCTCTGACCATACTCTTTCATAGATTCCCTTATCGCATTGAATGTCATGCCCTTCACAGTCCTCAAGGGGATCGTAGCAATCTGATTTTAGAAAGAGCTTTCCAAGTTCAGATAGTTTTCCGCTATTCTCCGGTCCAGTATCGGTTTCTAAGAAGCTAATGAGTTTCCTCACTCGGACTCTATCAACTTCATCGAGACGACTAAGGCGTTTCTCGATCATGCCCAAAGCGTAATGCTCCTCGAAAGGACCGCTGCCTACTAGGATAATCCTGTCAACAATTTCGCCATATTCTGCCGCTAAAAGATATACCAGCCACGCTCCCCATGAGTGGCCCAGCAGTACTACGGGAAGTGAGCAAGTATTTGCTATTGTTTCCCTCAGCTCCTCAATTTGATCCTTTACCTTTGTGCGAGTTTGAAACGGCTCTATAACTCCGCGCTTTCTCCCCAGTTCTCTGGCTAAAGACTCAAGTTCTCCAGCCGCTCCCGGGCCCCCGTGAACTGTCAGCACTCTGAACGGAGGAACTCCATGACTTCTGAAACTGTACATTCTCATCTCTCCTGTTAACATCATTTCTGCTTGTCGACAAAGCTCTCAGCGATTGTACCAGAGTTCTGCATTCCCCGTGAACCCGTTCTTGGAAAGAGTGTTGAGATCTGTTCTTCGTTCCGACGCTTCGCGTCCAGGTTTTTGGTTCAAAAGAGCGGTGTTTGGTGATTAGTGATTGGTGGATGGCGAAGAACACAGGAACGGGCGTGGAGTTTAGGGTTTAGGGTCTGGCAAGAACGAGAAGAGCGTTTCGCCAGTCTGCTTGCGCAGGCCAGTATCGCTTCGCGATGCCAGTACGACTGCATCGTGCCATTTCCGCTTCGCGGGCCGTAAGAGCCGAGAAAGAACGAGAGTTCGCTTCGCTCACGAGAAGACGAGATCCGCCAGTCGCCTTCGGCGGCCAGTACCACTTCGTGGCGCCAGTACGACTGCGTCGCGCCAGTTCCGCTTCGCGGGCCGTAAGAGCCGAGAAAGAACGAGAGTTCGCTTCGCTCACGAGAAGACGAGAATTCTCTCCTTATCTCGTGTTCTAAATGATGTTCTCGTTCTTACCAAACCATAAACCTCAAACCCCAGACCCGGCTCGTCGTCTCTCCCTCTCTCCTCATCTCGTTTTCTCGATGTTCTTCTCGCTCTTCTAATCTCTCGCCTCTTACCCCTTACCTCTTATCCACTCGTTCGCTTTGACCCCCAATGGTTGGACACGAAGTAAAGGAATCACGGTTTTACGATC
>LVBU01000016.1 GCA_001603185.1 Thermotogales bacterium Thermo_02
GCCTATAACAATGGACTGGATCCCAAAGACGTATACATGGCCTTCGATGGTGATCTGGGTGTGGCTGTCTGGTTGGATTCGACTGGTCAAGAAAGACTAGTAGCCATTCTTGGGCCGATGAAGAACCCGAGAAATGTGAAGAGCGCCGTGGAGAGACTGCTACCGCAGTTGTTGCCGATGGATATGAAACTAAACATGGCGACCGATCAAGAGTATCTTTATATCGGCGATCTTGGCGAGTATTCAACGGCAGAGAAGGGCTTTGATTCGCTTTCGCTGAAGTCAGACTTGCCGGTAGGTTTCGGTTATTTCTACTCGTTCCTCGAGGAAAGCCTCGTGAAGGCCTCGGTAAGAAATGAGGATCAGAAGATCGTTATTGAAGGCCTTTCTATACCTCTTTCTGATGAAAGCAGGGTCGCATATGAGCAGGTTCTGTCGGGTGCCGATGTGTCTGGACTCGAAGCGAACAAGCAGCTTCCGCTGCTTTCAGTCTTTGGAGTTCTGAAAGATCTAGGAACAGTCGGTTCTGTTGCCAGCGACCAGATTGAATTACTGCCTGTGAATTTGAACGATCTCGGCCTTGAAGCAATTAACATAGAAGACTTAGAAGAGTACCTTACGGGCGAGTTTGTCGTTAGCGCGGATCTCTCGATAGACGATATATTCTCAAGTTTGCTGGGTTCGCAGTCTTCAGGAAGCCAATCTTCTCCGTTTGATATAACCTATCTGGTGCGCATTGGATACACCGGTACCCTTGATATTGTTAGGAGTTCAATCGAGAAATCCGGCGGAAGTGTAAAACCGGATTCCGATGACCGACTTCTTATAGTTGATGGACAGTATATATGGATCGACGGCGACTGGCTATTCTTGTCCTCGAGAGACAGAGAAGCTACGACCTCGATTATTGGAAATGGCATACTGCTCAATGAATCTAAGACCTATACTGAGCTTTCGACTCTTGTACCAGGTAAGAGCTTCTTGAAGCTTTTCTTAGACAGTGGATATATTCTCAGCGGTCTGATGGGTATAACAATCGAGAGTGGTATACTCATGAGCGCAGAGTACTCACTTGAGACAGGGGGAATCAAGGGAACTCTCGTTGTGAAATAGAAAAATGCCCCTACGCCTTAGCGGAGTTATTACCGGCGTGGGGCGAGAACATCTCGTCAACACAATTATACCTTTTTAGCGAGTATTAGTCAAGTGTATACTTAGGAGTGATTGTTTTGAGGCTCGACAAGTTTCTCAAAATGAATCGTATAATCAAGAGAAGAGTAATCGCGAAGGAAGCTATAGAGAAGGGGTTCATTTTTAAGAACGGGGTGCAGGTAAAGCCTTCATCTGAAGTGAGACCGGGCGACACGATAGCGGTGAAATTCTCAAACAGGACTCTAATAGCTGAGGTTAAAGAAGACTATGGAGTGAATATTACTGAAGAGATCAGAGAATAATCTCTCCAGATGATATGGTATAGATCTCTCCCGATTCCAGCTGTAACTGTAATGATGAAGGAGAGATCTTATTTATTATACCTCTCACTTTAGTATTCTCGTCAAGGGATACAGTTATTTCGTCACCTTCGATGAATGCTAGATGATTCCTCCATTTTCTGGTCAGATACTTCGTTTTACCTCTAATCAAGTACTTTTTCCTCAAGATTTCGGTTCTGTGCAGTATCTTCTCCAGGATCATGCCCAGGGGTATGTATTCGTTTTTTGTTGAGGATAAAGTAGTCGCCGATTCGAGAAGAGCTTCAGGCAGCCGGTTGTTCACGTTCAATCCTACTCCCACTACTATTCCCCTTAATCTTGTTCCTGAAAAGACTGTTTCAGTAAGTATACCCGCAACCTTTTTCCTTTCTATCAATATGTCATTGGGCCATTTGATTCTGGAGTTCTTATAGCCTAGTTCCTGGATTGATTCAACAACCGCTACCGAGAGGAGCTTTGTATAGATGTTGGGTTCGCTAAGAAGGGAGGGCTTGAAGACAACCGAAAACCAAAGTCCGCCGTTGTCTGAAATCCAGTTTCGGCCGAATCTTCCATAACCACGCCTTTGTCTAAGCGACCATATGACTGTACCGTAGGGTAATTTGTCCAGATTCTCTCTTGCAAATTGATTTGTGGATTCTATCTCGGAGAACGATAGAATCTTCTCTCCGACCATCAACTATATTACCTCTCTACTCTCGAGATTCTCATTGGAGATCAGATCTCTTCCGTTCCTTCGAAGGCGTTTCCTTCAACTGGAAATCTTCCGGTCTTGACGTCCGTATCGAACTCTCTGATGGCATTTACGATAGTCTCTTTAAGAGAAGCGTATTTCTTTACGTAGATGGGTTCCGATTCATCGTTAACTCCCAGCAGATCATGCCATCTCAGGAATTGCCCATCACAGAAACGACCTGACCCCAAGCCTATAGTTGGAATCGATGAACTCGAGGTGAGTCTGGCGGCAACGTCTTCTACAACTATCTCCAGCATGATTGCAAACGCGCCTGCATCTTCAAGATCACTTACAGACTCGATCAACCTTTTCACACTCTTCTCATCTCTTCCCTGTATCTGGTAACCGCCTTCAAGGTTTGCATGATGAGGAGTAATGCCGACATGGCCCATAACAGGAAAACCTCTTTCAACAAGATACTTTATCAAATCAGCGGTTTCATAGCCACCTTCTATCTTCAAAGCATTTGCACCATGTCTCATAAAAGATATTGCGTTATCTACGGCCTTCTCCCTCGAAGATTGATATGAGCCGAATGGCATATCTGCAACTATGAATCCATTTCTTGCACCCCTCCTGACTGCCTTTAGAGACCAAAGCATCTCTTCCATGGTTACAGACAGGGCATCTTTCTTTCCCATTACAAGAGTGCCTATAGAATCACCGACAAGGATTATGTCTACTCCGGCTTCCTGCGCAAACTTGCCTTCAAAGTAGCTATAAGCCGACACCATAGAAAGCTTTCTCTTGCCTTTGGATTCAAGTATCTCGCGTATGTTCAAAGATATCTCACCGCCTTAAGATAGCATACTAGTCTCTGGTCGATCACTTGTTCCCAGAATACTCAGAAAATATCTTGATT
>LVBU01000266.1 GCA_001603185.1 Thermotogales bacterium Thermo_02
TTATCATATTGTTCACCTTGCTAACCTGTCCGTGCGGACTTCATGGAATTCGTCGGGATTCACTTTGAGACACGAAGATGTTTGCCTAAAGGGCGCGCCTTTGAATCAACCACGCTCACTTTTGTCTCATGCTGTCATCGGTAAGGCCGGTCAGTAATTCAAAAATCTTCTGTAGAACTCGTAGCTGTCTTTTCTTAAACGCCTCTGCCCATCTGAAAAGTCAACATATATAAGGCCAAATCTCTTCGAATAGCCGTGAGCCCATTCAAAATTATCCAGCAGCGACCAGACGAAGTACCCCCGCAGATCGACCCCGCTTTCAAGAGCTCTTCCGGCGGCCTGTATATGATCGCGAAGATATGCGATCCTCTCTAGATCTTCAACTCTTCCGTTCACCGGTCTATCTCTTGCGGCCATGCCGTTCTCGGTAATATAGATCGGTCTGTTGCCATACTCCGCGTGAGCCTTGATCAGAAACCTCTCCAGTCCCTTCGGAAAGATCTCCCAGCCCATCTCGGTCTTTCTCAGATCACCGCTGACCTCAGAGTATCCTAGAAGCTCTGACTCTTCGGCCCTGACGATACTTCTCGTGTAGTAGTTTACTCCCCAGAAATCCAGGGGCGTAGAGATTAGGTCCATGTCTCCTGGAAGAATTTCCGGAGCAATTCCATAAGAGTCGAGCCTCTCAAAAAGCTCTTGAGGATACTCTCCGCTAACGGGTGGAAGAAAGAACCAGCCGTTTACGAATTGATCCCGGAGCTTCGCTGCGAACAAGTCTTCTTGCGAGCCTGAAATAGCTTCCGCGTGAGAGGACACGTTGGAGAGTCCGATCTTTCCGTTCTTGACAGTCTCCCTGAATCTCCTCACTCCCTCACCGTGAGACAGAAGCAAGTTGTGCGCGACTATGAAAGAGAGGCGCGGATCTTTCTTTCCCGGAGCGTGCTCTCCCCAGAGGTAAGAGAGGTGAGATGAGCAGAACGGTTCATTGAGAGTAATCCAGAGTTTTGCTCTATCGCCGAGAGCTTCAAAGACCACGCTAGCATAATCGCCGAAGTAATTCACGATATCGCGACTCTCCCAGCCGCCTATCTTCTCCTGAAGAGAAAGAGGGAGGTCCCAGTGATATAGCGTAACAAGCGGAGTAATTCGCGATTCCAGGAGTTCATCGACTAACTTTGAATAGAAGTCGAGACCTTTACGGTTTATCCTGCCACTGCCTGCCGGCAGGACTCTTGGCCATGATACAGAAAACCTGTATGCGTTGACGCCCAGTTCTCTCATGAGCGATATATCTTCAGAGCACCTGTAGTAGTGGTTGCAGGCTATATCGCCATTGTGACCCGAGAATACCCTTCCCTGTCTGTGAGAGAAATCGGTCCATATTGAAGGACCTTTTCCTTCTTCGAAGTCTGCTCCCTCTATCTGGTAAGCGGCCGTTGCCGTTCCCCACAGGAAATCTTCCGGAAAGCTCTTCCTTTCCATACTTTCACCCCCAAGGTAGCTGGACTATTTTCCGCAAATGTAGTGACCGGGAACACGCAGTCTCTTCTGGATATCCGGGTCGAGGCGATCTGAGATAATGTAATCGAGCTCGGAAACATCGAAAGTCTTCATTATCGATTTTCTGTAGAACTTGCTTTGATCAACGAGCAGAATCAGCTGGTCGCTCGTGCGGACTACAAGTTTCTTTATGTTTCCGGTCGTCGGAACGTTCTCAAAGGTCCCCTCATCCGGGTGAAAGGCGCTGCAAGATATGAATGCTTTGCTCACGCTTATCTCGGACGCCATCTTCTCCGCATAAATGCCCGCCGTCGCATAGTTTGAAGAAGTCGCCGTCCCGCCGATTATTGTAATGTTGAAAGTTGGGTTCTTGAGGAGCTCGGTCGCCGTCAGGAGTCCATTGGTTACCACATTCAGGTAATTCTTGTATTTGCAACACCAGAGAGCTAGCTCATAGACCGTTGTGCTGGTATCGAAGAAGACGGTGTCGCCGTTTTCGATCAAGCCCATTGCGGCCCTTGCCATAGACTCCTTGGCCTTTCGGTTAGTGGAGAGTCTCTCAAAGAAGCGGGCTTCGGAAAGCCTGTTGTTTGCCTTCTTAATACCACCATATGTCTTGACTATAAAGCCCTTCTTGGCAAGATCAACGATATCCCTTCTCAGAGTTATCATAGATATGTTCAGATGGTCTTCCAGGTCCTTCATAGAGATATACTCCTTGTCGGAGATCAGGCGGAGAATCTCTTCCTGCCGCAATTCCTTATTCAAAGCACCATCACCTCCCCGGGCGCTCTTCAACTGTGAGTTTATCATTTCTTGATGAATAATATCACATCCCTGATCAGATTTAGACATAAACGGTCACCGGCGATCCTATCTGTATCGCTCTATCGCTTTCAGAAACGCCATAAGATTTCTACCGGGAACATCCGGTTGAATGTTGTGAACCGGTGCCAGAACAAACCCTCCGTTCACGGAAAGTGTTTCGATATGGTCCCTCACTTCGTGTTCTATCATCTGGGGTGTTCCGGTTACCAGAGTCTTCTGGGGATCCACTGACGCGCCCCAGAAGACTAAGGAGTCTCCGAACTCTCTTTTTAGCTCTTTGAGGTCCATGTCCTTTGCGCCGGGCTGGACCGGGTTTATTATATCGACTCCGGCATCTATAAGCATCGGCAGGGCCCAGCGAATAGAACCGCATGAATGGAGAAGCACCTTGACTCCGGCCAAAGACTTCTTTATCTCGTCAATAACCTTCTTGTGTGCCGGAAGAAAAAGCTCGCTGTACATTCTTGGCGAGATAAGAGGACCGTTTTGTGTACCCAGATCGTCGGTCTCGAAGACTATGTCCGGAGACTCTGTGACGCTTTTTCTGAGTTTTCTGTAAAAGGAACACTTGATCTCGACGATTCTGTCGATTATATACTGAAAGAGAGAGCGGTCTTCTATAAGACCCGCCATCGTTCTTTCATAGCCACACAGCGATATCAAAGTCTCGAACACTCCCGGCAAGAACGGTGTGAGAATGACTGCAAACGAACCCTTCAATCGTTTCATCTTCTGCTCGAGACCGCAAAATCTGGAAGGCTCTTCCGGATCGGGCCAGGGGAAATCTCTCACATCATCGATACAGGTAACCCCGGACATAGGATTTAGAACTGTATCAAAGTAAATACTTGATGGCGGTCTGGCAGAGATCACTCCCATCTCATTCTCCACAAAGACCGTTTCTCCTTCTCTCCAGCTCTTTGTCTCTTCAGGAGCTCTCGCCGCCACACCCCGAGTATCGACTTTCAGCCTATCGAGGAGACCTTCGGAAAGTACTGCAAAACCTTCGATATCGGCATCGAAATCACATTTCTGCCCCGCAAGTTCGCAAAAGGCCCGCATCGGTTTCGCGTATACTCTCGAAGCGCCCATCCCCTGAATATCCAGGGGTACTTTATCCGGTTCTCTGTGAGACAGTGCCTGCAGTATTCTCTCTCTGGAGTCCATGATTCACCTCAGCAGTTGTGAAAACCTCTTCGCTTCTTCAAGAAAGATCAGATAGTTCTTGACAGGTATGTAGTCGGTCACTGAATTTCCGCTTCCAAAAGCGTATCTTCCACCTTCCATACAGATCTCAAGTATTCCCCGGAGATAGCTCCTCAACTCTTCTTCTTTCATCCTGGCGAGTTTATCGACATCGACTCCGCCGAGAACACCTATTCTCTTTCCGTAATTCCTTTTGAACTCGGTGACCGGAAGAATCGTGTCCTGAAAGGAATGGAAGGCGTCTATCCCGACATCTTCGATGAAGTCTTCGATAAGAGAGTAGATATTCCCGCAGGAGTGGAGCAGGAAGATCTTGCCCTTGCCGTGAGCGAGATCGGAAAACCTCTTGAACCACGGAACCAGCATAGCGCGAATAATCGAGGGTCTTATCAGAGTACCCGTTTTGTGTCCGAGATCGTCGCCGTGAAAGATTCCACCGACAAAGTCCTCTCCAATATAGGTTGAATAGAAAGCATAGACCTTCTCACCCCAGGCGTCAATAATGTCCTTCACGAGGTTCGGCTCTTCTATAACCTTCATAAATAGGTTATTATGGCCGAGCAGAACATCCATGACTTTATGCCATAGAGGGCTACACATAACGCACCTCATACCCGGCTTGAGATTGACCCGGTAGACCTCTCCTATACGCTCGTCAGGTCTTATCTTGTCCCAGTCGATGCTTTCGAAGTCTTTCCTGGAAGATATTACTCCGCTGCCTTCCTGTGCCCACGTTCTCTCTTCCTTAGCGAGAGGCCTTACCGTGATGTTGTTCTGAAAGCTTCCCCACAGAGTCGCGCAGTCATAACCGGCAAGATAACGAAACTCTATGTCCTGTCTGATCCTTCCGATTGCGTCGGTATCGAAATCGAAATCCGATAACTCGCTGAAGAGACTTCTTTGAAACGGTTCGTCGATCTCGTGTTCGAACAGATGAACTTTTGAGGGCATTTTGTCGCCCCTAATAACGGCTGCGAACTTTTCGAAATCAGGCTCACAGAATTTGAAATCGAATTCCATTGATCTCTTACCCCCCAACAACTCAAAACAATACGTTCAAAGATGATAACCGATCCAGATCGAGCAGAAAACAGGATCTTCTGCCCAGATTCAGTATGGCATTCGCT
>LVBU01000267.1 GCA_001603185.1 Thermotogales bacterium Thermo_02
TCCTTACTATGTGAAAGGAGGCAGGCGGCTTCCTCCCCACAGCTAAAGCAGGGGTCTCCGCCGATTAATACGATGAAGAGCAATTTTGGAAGACCTGAAATACACAGGAATTCGAGAGCGTTTACCCTTCGGCAGAGTCTTAGCTTTTGCTACAACGTAAGAGAATAGGAGAGATGCTTTGAGGCTGATTGTTGAAAAACTGAAGGAAGTTTTCCTTGCCGTTCTGCCAATAGCCGCAATTGTTCTTCTGCTCAATTTCACTTTCGTCTCTTTGAGCTGGTTTCTCATTGTGAGATTTGTGATTGGAGCTCTCCTGATAGTTGCCGGGCTCTCAATCTTTCTCTTTGGAGTGAATATTGGAATTAGCCCAATCGGAAACTTCATGGGTACCTTCATTGTCAAGACGAACAAGATCTGGTTCTTGATAGCCGCGGGTCTTGTACTTGGATTCTTCATATCAATAGCAGAACCTGCCCTGCATATTCTCGGTTCACAGGTCGAGCTCGTCTCTTCAGCCAGAGTCTCAAGCGGGAGCATTGTAGTAGCGGCCTCGGTGGGTATCGCAGCCTTTCTTGCTCTAGGACTCTTGAGAATCGTTTATGACGTTTCTCTTCCGAAAATTCTGACTGTCTTCTACGGTATAGTGTTGGTGTTTTCTCTTTTCTCTTCAAACGAATTCCTCGCAGTCTCTTTTGATGCGTCTGGCGCAACAACCGGTGCTATGACAGTACCCTTTATTCTCGCGCTTTCGACCGGTATTTCCGCGCTCAAGAAGAATGGCAAGTCTTCGGAGAACGATAGCTTCGGTCTAATTGGAGTTGCTTCGGTAGGAGCAATAATTGGAGTACTTCTTATCGGTCTTACGTCTACTGGTTCGGCTTTAGGAGCGGCGCCAGATTATCATACGTCCGGGGCAACATCGATTCTCGGACACTTTCTCGATCTGGTTCCCAGTACTGTAGAAGAGGTGCTGGTTTCATTGCTGCCAATACTGTTATGTTTCTTGCTGCTCCAGCTAGCACCCTTTCGGTTGTCCAGAAGACTGGTTAAACAGATAGTGTTCGGTTTGCTATTCACTTTTTTGGGTATGGTGATTCTTCTGGTTGGTGTCAACGCAGGGTTTATGGACATTGGAAGAGAAATTGGATACGGAATAGCCTCAAGAGACAGCAAAGCCTTGCTGGTGATCGTCGGTTTCGTTCTAGGTCTTGTGACAATCCTGGCGGAACCATCTGTATACGTTCTCACTCATCAGATTGAAGATGTGACAAGCGGTGCGGTGAAGAGAAGGATCGTTCTATTCACCCTTGCCGCAGGCGTGAGTTTGGCAGTCGCCTTCTCGATGTTGCGAATTGCTGTCGCGGGAATTCAGCTCTGGCACTTTCTTTTGCCGGGTTATATTATCTCTATAGTACTCTCTTTTATCTCGCCCAGGCTTTTCGTTGGAATTGCTTTCGACGCGGGAGGAGTTGCCTCAGGACCTATGACTGGAACGTTCGTTCTTGCCTTCGCTCAGGGAGCTGCACAGGCTGTCGATGGTGCGAATGTTCTTCTAGATGCTTTCGGTCTCATAGCTTTGGTCGCTATGACACCCATTATAGCCCTGCAGATACTGGGGGTCATGTATAAGATTAAGACGAGAAAAAGAGGTGTTTAGTCCGGTGACTACTTTTGAAAATCAAAGTGCCTATAGACTCATATATGTAATTGTGAACTTTGGACGGGGTAGCGAGGTATTACGTGTCACAAGAGAGAGTAGAATCAGCGGAGGCACGATTCTGCTGGGAAGAGGTACCGTCAGAAGCGGATTCCTGAACTTCTTCGCGCTCTACGAACTCCGAAAGGAAATAGTCTTGATAGTAGCGGACAGCGTGACGGCAGAGAAAGCACTTGAAGCCCTGAACAAAGAGATGCAATTCGAAAAACCAAATCACGGAATAGCTTTCGCAACCGCTATCGAAACCGTAGATGGATCAAGTGAGCTCGAAGACTCTGTGTTAGCAGAAGAAAGAGGTGATGAGAAGAAGATGTATAACCTGATTACGGTGATTGTTGACAAGGGTAGGGCCGAGAAGGTTATCGACGCCGCGACTGAAGAGGGATCCAAGGGCGGTACAATAGTCAACGCAAGAGGTTCAGGCATTCACGAAAGAAGCAAGCTGTTTGCAATGGAGATAGAACCGGAGAAAGAGATAGTCCTTATCGTTGCCAAGAGGGACAAGACCCAGAAAATTATAGCTAAGATCAGAGAGGATCTACAGATAGACGACCCGGGCAAAGGTATTGTATTCACTCAGACTGTCAATGACGCCTACGGTCTGCTTGATTGAGACTTCCGATTTTGGAAAGCAGCGGCTTCCAGAAACGTCAGGAGCTGTCTTCTGCAGGTGCAGCTTTCCGGCCGTTCTTGTGAGCTCTGAGTACCTTTCCACATAATCATATGTGCGTTTCTTCCAGAACCCTGAGTTCTTCAAAGTAAGTTGTGGTAAGGCTCTGTAATCGCACTTGTCAACTACTAGTGGCTATGATTGCTGCTTTTCGCCTTTCGTGAATACTGCTTTCAGTAGAGCGAAAACCTTTTCTCGGAGCTGTGATAAGTGTTCAGCGGCCTCTGAAGTTTCCAGGCAAATGAGAGCTTTCTGTTACGGATGATGAATCACTGTGAAAGGATAGGATCAGACGGGGATGGAGTCTTATTGTTATCTGGATAACCAGTTTGCAAAAGGCAGAAAGCATAAATGAAAATCGTTAGATTGTAATTTCCTTTCGGAACATTCGTTGCCACCGATTCCGGGAGCTCCTGAATCTCCGAAGAATCGATGTATAATATCCCCGAAAGCCATCTTCAGTCGCTTGAGGAGAAGAGAATGCAGATAAAGTCGATCCGCTCCAGATTGAGCGCTTACGCACACAGTTTCGCTGACGTAATGGCAGACCGGAGTCTCATAAACAGCTCTCTGCTATCAGCCAGTTTCTCTTTCTACAACGCCTTGAAATGGTTCAACGTTTTCTTCTCCTTTCTCCTATTCGTTCCGGTCTTTGGTTCTCTGCTCAGCTTCAATCTTCCACACATGCTGGGCTTCCTGATAATGGCCTTTCTCGGTTATGCTACCTGGATATTTCAGGGGATAACTGGGATTCCAATATTTGAAGAGATCCGTTTCTTGACGTTGCTACATCTGACTCTCCACAGCTTCTTTGGAATGTGGCTAGAATTTTACAATCGCTTTCCTCTGTTTGACGATATCCTTCATATCCACGGCGGCTTTTTCGGCGCAGTCGCTATGTTTCCGTTTATTCTAGGTTCGACGATCGCCTGGTCCGATCTGCCGCCAAAGGCTGTCAAGTGGAAGGTATGGTTCTCCGCACTCGCAATCGTGAACATGGTCGGAGTCTTTTGGGAGATCGGGGAGTTCATCTCGGACAAAATATTCTCGAACTATCCCGGGTACAGAATGGCACAGGAGAACAGCCTTGATGATACGATGCTCGATTTGATTTACAATAATGTCGGAGCTTCGATTGGCATACTTCTCTTCTGGGGATATCTGAGAAAATCGAGAGACTTGAACGCCTTCATGAAGAAGATGGGACGAGAGCTCGTCGAGTTTTTTGAGCTCGGAAGAAAGGGAAAGCGTTCCGAGTGAGCCGCATGATTTCAAAGAGCCTGAAGGTGCGACACTGAAATGCCATGACTACGCCGTCTCGGAGTAGTGTGCTCGATCAAGTGTTCAACCCCGCAGTAGTAGAGGTGATTTTAATGGCATATATGACTGTGAATGGAGTTAAGCTTTACTACGAACTGGCAGGCGATGAACGGAGCCAAGAGGTCGTCGCTTTTTTCAACGGTGTAATGGCCTCCACCAGCAGCTGGGTCTTTCAGCGTAAAGTCTTCGAGAAGGCAGGCTTCAAGATACTCTTGCACGATTTCAAGGGCCAGTTGCTTTCGGAAAAACCCTCGGGGCCCTATACCTTCGCCCAGCATGCGGACGAAGCGCGCCTTCTTATAAAGGAGCTCGGCATCGACAAGGTTCACATAGTGGGGACTTCTTATGGAGGCGAAGTGGCCATGAGATTTGCTATAGATTTTCCCGAACGAGTGTCCTCGATCTCTCTAATAGATTCGGTCAGCGAGCTTGACGAAGTCTTGAGACTGTTCGTGAGAGGCTGGAAGGCCGCTGCGGGAGAAAGAGATGCCACGAGATTCTTCTGGGAGATGGTGCCGACTATCTACCATAACTCCTTCATCGAGAGGAACATGAAGATGCTTCAGGATAGGGCAAAGGCTCTAGAGAAGGCTCCGGCAGATTACTTCGACGGCCAGATCGCTCTCTACGAGACCTTCGAGTCCGACGTCTATATGACAGACGAGCTCCACAAGATACAAACTCCCACGCTTGTCGTGTGCGGTGAGGACGATATTCTAAAACCTCGAAAGTTCTCGAAGATCATCGCCGACAGAATCGACGGGGCCGAGTTCGCCATAATCCCTGACTGCGGTCACGTAACGATTTTTGAGAAGCCCGACGTTCTGAACAGCCTCCTTCTGGGCTTCATTATGAAACACTCCCGCTGAAGAGAGAGCAAGAAAGGCGGGGCACTCTCGTGCTCCGCCTTCCGAGGGGTCAAGGGAATTAAATCGTCTGCTTAATGCTTTTGAGCTCTTTAGCCTGGTAGATATCTCTAAGCAATTGTGAATACAAAACCGTAATATATCTTCTGGACCTCAGAATTGCCTATGTCTTCCAGTGGAGACGCGTAATCCGAATTGTCGGGATCTGAATCGTTGATGTTGATGTATGTTCTGATTAATTCGCCATCATTAACGTTTCTCAATTCGCCATCTGGTACAAACATCACCTGTACAGTCCCGTTCCCGCGACT
>LVBU01000268.1 GCA_001603185.1 Thermotogales bacterium Thermo_02
GTATAATCCCCATATAAATCATCTTATGGTAATAATTCAAATAGCTTAGTGATTAAGTAGAAACCTTTATTTGCTGCTGGGGCGAATTAGAGCAATGCAAGTTTCACATACAGCTCAAAAAGGGGAATGTGTATGAGAAAAATAGTTTTGCTTGCACTATTGGTGTTCTTGGCAGTATTATCGGGTTGCTTCAAGATGAAATCTTCTGAAATAGAACTTTCAAATGTGGCTGGAGAAGAAGTCTTTGTCTATGTTGAGATTCAAGAGATCTCTGCTTTAACACCTAATGGTAAGGTGGAGCTCGAGGATTTTGAACCGTTCACAGTTGAACTTTTCGGGGACCTGAACTCATTGCTAAAAGCAGTGCAATTGGCTGTTGGAGACACCCTTCGTCAGGTAAAGATGAGGATCGCAGAAGCGACTTGTTATATTGATTCAGAACAGTTTCCCTGCTCCATTCCCGGGAATCAAATAACCGTCGTTATTACTCCTTACGAAATGGATGACCTGTCGAATGTTTTCTATACTTACAATATAAGGCTGGACAAACGAGGAGGAAGGGTTCCCTTCTATGTTATTAACCCGGTAATTCGAATTACGGGGTTTGCAGTCAATAACCCTCCGTCTACTCCCGCAAATCCTTCGCCGTCCGATAATGCAGTTAATGCTCCTCTGAAGCCCATTTTATCCTGGAGCTGCTCAGACCCTGATGGCGACTCGCTATTGTATGACATATATTTGAGCGAACCGAACAATGAGACTACACTCTCTCCAATAAACACGAACCATAGTCTGAACTACTTCAACGTCACGACATCCCTTCAAGAAAACAGCACTTATTACTGGCAAATGGTCGCAAAGGATGGACGAGGTGGAGAAACTGCTGGACCAGTATGGAGTTTCACCACATCGGATACTGTTATTCCCGAAGGAAGTTTCCTTCTCAAATTCTCACTAGCGCAGCCTGAACAAGCAAGTTTCGCTTTGCAGGATGACCGGGAGCTTTCGCTAGTCTACACCAACATTGATGAAGAAGACTCTTCGGGGCGCTTTGTGCTCGTTGACGGCACAAATTCAGTTCAACTCAACAAAGGTGGAACTTATGTTCTGGGAATAGCGGAAAGATACGATGGAGTCATAACTGTACTCGGTCTTATCGGAGATGCTGAACTGGGCCTCCACACTCTTCCGGTTTCATATGCAGCAAACGACATAATTGATCTTGGAAACTTGATTCTGAATGGTGGTGTATTTACTTCCGAGCTCATTACGGGACAGGATCTGTGCAACATTCTTGGTCATTCATACGAAACTCTTGCAGCTTTCGGCCAATTCGACATGACGCTTAAGAAGTTCTTGAATCCAGATATAAACAAGAACGGGTTGTACGACAGGGAAGAAGATCCCGAAATCAACTGGACGTTCGCAACACAGACCGGTTCAAAGTGGTTCGAGAAGGGAGACATCGTTTTCGATGATGTTGATGATCCGATTAAAATTCCTGTTGAGGAGTTTAATGATCTAGGGATAAAGTTTGCGATAGGCTTAAGGAACGCTTCATGTTTGCCAACCTCAGTCGAGACCTCCGTTCCAGGGCGATTAACGCTTCCCGACGGGTTGGGGCAAGTAGAAGTACCCGGTGGAGAACGTGAAAGTGGATTCCATTGGGAGCCTTACCACTGGGAGACAGGCTGGGGAGAAATATGGTTCGAAATGCCGAAGAATGACGATATGACACCCCCTTATAACGGAAACTATGTCCTTGAAATTGGCGATTCGTACGAGTGCGTGTATTATTTTGACAACTTTGATTTTCTCACACCCGATAACTATCTTGAAGGGTTTATATTTGCACTTTCCAAAGCAATTGCTTATCCTAATGGTAGGTTTAAATCTATCTCTTGGAGATGGTACAGAATGCTTGGGGACGGCACATATGTTCTGGCTACCCCTGAGCAAGTTCGTATGGCTGTTTGGCAGTATTCGTTTTTTATGCACGAAGAAAAACCTGATGGTTATGAAGCAGCAGGTTTTCATGGAGAGCTCATCCCCGATAACTTTGGCTATGATTATGCTTCAGGTGGAACAATACCGCTAACAGAATACGATTCTTGGCTTTACAAGAATATGCACAGTCCCTATAGATATGTGACATATGACGGTACCCAATATGACAAGGGTAATAATACATATGCTTACTTGTTCAGAGCAGATATTATTGGCGAACCAACTGATCCTTCTCCTGCTGAAGGCGCGGCTGATGTCTCTCTTCAACCCACTTTGAGCTGGGAATCCTTCACAGATGGAGAGACTTTAGAATATACAGTCCAGATAAGCATATCCAGAGAGGACTTTGATAATTACATTTTCTTCGAGACTACAACAGACTCAACTTCAATCACGATTCCACCTGAAAACGAACTCAACTTCTCTCCAATTTACTACTGGAGAGTCTTTCCTTCTATGGAAGACCCTCTCCATCCCGGAGAGACTATTACCTATGACTTTCAATGTTCTATCTGGTCCTTTTCGACAGTCCATCCCGGAAACTATCCTCCGTCTGTACCATCGAATCCAGATCCTACAGATGGAGCAACTGAGGTCATGTTGAGATCTTCTCTTTCCTGGACATCTTCTGATCCGGATAACGATCCAGTCGTTTATGATGTGCGTTTTGGAACACCTGATGCTTCCGATACAATTCCACTATTGGTTGGAGACTATGAGTTCGCAAGCATTCAGATTTTCGATTTTGTGTCCTTGCACCCTGAAACTACATATTACTGGCAAATAGTAGCAAAGGATGGACGAGGTGGAGAAGCTGTTGGACCAGTATGGAGTTTCACAACTCTCACATCTGGAGTGGAAATCTTCTTCCCCGATCCTAATCTGGATCAAAGAGTGAGAGAGTACATCGGAAAGAATCCCGGAGAGCCTATATACTCCAATGAAGTACTTGGAATAGAGCATTTCGATGCCGCATGGAGAAACATCTCAGACATCACGGGTATAGGGAACCTGGTAAATGTGAGACATCTGAATATAAACGAGAACAACATCACAGACATCACACCACTTGCAAGCCTCACACAGCTCGAGTATCTGAACATTGAAACGAACAATATCACAGATATCTCTGTTCTCCCTCAACTGCCAAACCTCCGGGCATTGAGCACGGGAAGGAATCCGATAGCTGATTTCTCACCGCTTGAAAGCATTAGTGGTTTGTTATCTCTAGCGCTAGTTGATCTTTCATTGACAGATTCCAGTATCTCCTTTTTATCAAATCTTCCCCAACTAATAGAGTTGTGGCTCTCGCAGAATCAAATCACTGATCTTTCCCCAATCCAGAATCTGACAAATCTAGGAATGATTGATCTAGGCAGAAACCCTGTTT
>LVBU01000269.1 GCA_001603185.1 Thermotogales bacterium Thermo_02
GTTTAATCACCCGAGAATCCCCTGCCTTTAGGCATGGGGAGTGTCAATACAATTCTGATCGGGGTAATCACTGTCGTCCTCGTTCGACTCAATATAATACCGTGGGGAGGAAGACCAAACTTTCCTTTCTTTGTCATTGTTATACTTCTCACGAGCACAGTTACGGGCACAGCCCTTGCAGCGCTATTTGCCAGAAGACCACTGAGACCTATCCACAGATTGATCGAAGCGACCCGTAAAATTGCCAGCGGGGATTTCACCGTTAGGATGAGTTTTGACGGTCCGGGAGAATTGAACGAACTGGTAAATAGCTTCAACAAAATGGCCGAAGAGTTATGCAGTATTGAGACACTTCGCAAGAGTTTCATCAACGATTTCTCCCACGAATTCAAAACGCCGATTGTTTCGATCAGAGGGTTTGCAAAGCTGCTGAAAAACGACACGCTCACCAGGGAACTGCGAGAAGAATACATAGACATCATTATCTCGGAATCCGAACGTCTGGCAGAGCTTTCTTCAAAGGTTCTTGTTCTCTCAAAGCTGGAGCATCAAGAGATATTGACCGACAGGACTACATTCCGACTTGACGAACAGATCAGAAGGACAGTTCTCATCATGGAACCCCAGTGGAGGAAGAAGAATCTAAACCTCAACATCGAACTTGACAGGGTAGTCTTTAACGGAAGTGAGGAGCTTCTTCACCAGGTCTGGCTGAATCTCATTGACAATGCAATAAAGTTCTCCGATCCGGGAGGCGATGTCTCAATCGTTCTCATGAATATGGAAAACGTCGTCCTCTTTAGAATATCCGACAATGGAGTCGGAATGAACGAGAAAACAAGAAGCCATCTTTTCGACAGATTCTATAAAGGCGACGAATCACGCTCTAGTGAAGGAACAGGTTTGGGATTGTCGCTCGTCAAGAGAATCGTGGAACTATCAAAAGGAAGGATTACAGTGAAAAGTCTTCCAGAAGAAGGAGCATCATTCACGATAGAGCTACCAAAGTGAATTCCAGTTTTCTGTGCAGAAGAACCGGATAGTGCTGACGGTCATTCAGCAGCTCTAACTGTGGTATCAGTTGATGAGTCAAGATCTCTTTCACTTCACTCTCTTCGTATTTGCCCGGCATGGCCTTTAGCGGTTTGATGTCTAAAGACTAAAGCATTCCCCAGAATAGATTAAGGGGCGCAGTGAGAAAAAACGCCAATACTCCGATTGTGAAAACCTTAGCCATTTGCCTGGGAGATTGAAAAAGCACAAAAAATGTGCCAATCCACATAATCAACTCTAAGCCGTTCCTGATATCGAGATACCAGAAACCAAAGGCAAAAGCCTGTCTGGTCATAAACATGAAAATCATAGCCGAGACAATAACGGGAATAATCCCATTTCCTCTCGCGTACCAGCATACAAATGCCATAAGTGGTGAAATGAATGCCATCGTAATCCAAATCATCATATATGATTCCGGAAAGAAGCCGGCTACAAGTGCAGTATAGAGATAATAGC
>LVBU01000270.1 GCA_001603185.1 Thermotogales bacterium Thermo_02
AAAGAGAAAGTGACCCGGATTTCTTGACGGCCGCCATAGAAGTAATAGCATCCCGTTATAGAAATCCAACTATGATTTCTTATCTTGAATATAAAGAGGAAATACAGAGCTCTATCAAAACGCTTTCTTCACTCGTCTACGGTCTCATTGCAATCGTCGGGTTTATTGGACTTTGCGGGATAACCAATACGGTTAACACGAGTCTCATACTAAGGCAAAGAGAGTTTGGTGTTTTGAGAGCCATTGGCCTATCAACTGGACAGCTGAAGCTCATGCTTGTATACGAAGGTCTGTTGTTTGGTTTGATAAGCGCCATATTTTCCACGTTGCTCGGGCTCTTACTCTCGTTTGCGTTATACTCTCTTGTGAAGGATCAGATTGCACACCTTACCTGGTCTATTCCTTTCATAGGAATAGCTATCACCGTCTTTGGTCTGATAGTGACAGGAATCCTGACAACTCTCTTATCGTCTGGAAGAATAGTACGTTTGAGAATAACTGAAGCCCTAAGGTCATCGGAGTAACCTTTCAAAATTGACTGAATGTAGCACAAGACCGTTCCAGCACGAATCACTGTCCGAGAGAGTCTTAGACATCTGTTATAATACTCGTATTGCAAGACAAGGCATTCCACGAGGAGTGATATTGATGAAGAAGGTTCTGATAATCGGTGCCGGGATCGCAGGACTCTCTGCCGGTTCTTACTTACAGCGTAACGGCTACCAGGTGGAGATATTCGAAGCTCATACCCAGCCTGGAGGAGTATGTACCTCTTGGAGCAGGGGCAACTACACATTCGATTATTGCATTCACTGGTTAATGGGGAGTAAGCCGAATACTGGGTTTGACCTTCTTTGGGACGAACTCGGAGCTCTTGAAGATGCTAATGGGAAACCCATGCAGATCAAGAACTTCGAGGAGTTCACCCGTACTGAGTTTTCCGATGGTGAAGAACTGAGGTTTTATGCAAATGCCGATAGATTCGGAGAAGAGCTGAGACGTATCGCACCGGACGATCTGGAACTTGTTGACAGGCTCATCGACGATCTGAAATATATGTCTCGATTCAAGGTCTCCGTAGCAAAAGAGAAAGGAAGTATATTCAGCAAGATCGGATCCTTCTTGTCCAATCTTGGAACCTTTCGTTGCTACCTGAAACATCTTAGGACCCCAATTGGTGAATACGCAGACAAATGGAAAAGCAAATATGTCAGGGAAGCTCTGTGCAATGTGATACCTCCATCATGGTCGCTCGGATCGCTTACAATGGGTCTAGCAATGCAGCACACTCAGGCCGCAGGCTATCCGGTTGGAGGTTCATTGCAGTTTTCAAGGAATATCGAGAGGGGATTTCTGGAATCCGGTGGAAGCATCTTCTATGGTTCGAGAGTTGACAGAATAGTTGTGAAGAATGATCGAGCTTGCGCGATTAAGCTGGCCTCTGGCGAGGAGATCTCGGGTGACTACGTGATCTCTGCCGCTGATGGACACAGTACCCTCTTCGATCTACTGGAAGGTCGTTATGTCTCTCCAAAACTCAAGAAGGCATATGATACCTTTCCGCTATTTCCGTCATCTGTGTTCATAGGAATAGGAGTAAACAAAAATCTTTCAGATCTTCCACACGCAATCATGATACCTGTTACAGGATCATTCACCTTGCCGGACGACTCTAACCGCAGCCATCTGAGCGTATCCGTTCACAATTTCGATCCCACTCTCGCGCCGTCAGGCAAGACTACAGTCACAGTTATTCTTCATACATGGAATGACACGTACTGGAGAAGCCTTGCAGCGGGAAACCGAAAGGAGTACAGCGAAGTAAAGCAGCAAACGGGAGAACGAGTAGTGGAGGTTCTGGAAGGGCGTTTTCCCGGCCTGAAAGAGGCCGTTGAAGTGATCGATGTATCGACACCACATACGGTACATCGCTATACGGGAAACTGGCACGGTAGTTTCGAGGGTTTCGCTCCGACTCCTACAACCCTTATGACAAGACTACCCAAAACAGTACCGGGCCTGGCGAACTGTTACATGATAGGTCAGTGGACGACTGCCGGAGGAGGGATTCCCTCCGCCGCCATAGATGGAAGAAATATCGCCTTCGACCTCTGCAGGAAGGACGGCAGGACCTTTATAGGAAAGATTTACTGACTTATCTTTCTAGCGGTTTCTTTCGCTTCATACAGCAGGAATGAAGCAGAACCGAACACTTGGAAGATATCAATCATATGTCAAGTGATGTTAGTAGTAGCCGTGACAGGAATTCCATGTCTGGTTTCTGAACAGGTCTTTTTCAAGAAAGAATCTTCAGAACAGCAAAACCGTAAAACGAGAGCTCTACGAAGTCCTGGCCAATGCTCGTATTATGAGAAAGCAGAGTCTCGAACGACTCTTCAATCGGGAAGCGTCTGATCTCTTTTGAGCTGTTAAGGAAGACAAGAATTCTCTCTTCCTCTGACCTTCTCTGAAATGCAAAAACACCTGCTTTGGCAATCAGTGATTCAAACATGCCATTTTTCAGTGCTTCGTTTTCTTTTCGCAGTTTTATGAGACCTTTGCAGAAATCTCGAAACTCTACGTCCCAGTATTCATCTTCCCAGATCATCGATCTTCGGCAATCCGGATCCGGACCACCTTCCATAAAGATCTCATCGCCATAATAGAGAGCGGGAATCCCGGGATAAGTGAACATGAAGAGAAATATTAACTTTACCAGGTCTTTCCTTCCGTTGCAGAGCGTCGTTATCCTCGGGCGGTCGTGGCTGTTGATCATATTGTACATCGAATAGTTCGCCCATTCTGGATAGCTTCTTCGGAGAACATAGAGCTTCTCATCAAAAGTCTCAGCACCAATGTTGTTGAAGACAAAGAAAGAGAGGATATACTTCCTGAGTCTGTAGTTCATTGCGCCATCCAGGTATTCGCCTTTGAACCAGGAGGTTCCAAGATGAAGAAGCTCTCCAAAGACATATGAATCGGCTTTCATTTCTTTAGATGCAACTCTAATCTCCCTAACAAAGTCTGGATGAAGGTACTCAACAGTATCCAGTCGCCAGCCATCAATGTTGGCTTTCTCAAACCAGTATCTGACTACTTTCAGTAAGTAGTGACGCACCTGAGGATTGGTGAGATTGAACTCAGGCATTCTTCCGTAACCTGCAAAACAACGATAATTCGGTTCTGGAAGTTCAGTAACTGGAGTCGAATCAATACTGAACCAGTCCCAGTAAGTTGATGATCTGCCTTTGTCTACGGCATCGACAAAGAATGGGTGCTCGATACCACAATGATTGAAGACTCCATCAAGGATAACTCTAATCTCCCTTGAATGACTCTCTCTCACAAGTTCTATGAGAGTCTGATTTCCGCCAAATGAATCGTCCACCTTGAAGTAATTCCTTGTATCGTACTTGTGATTAGAAGGTGCATCGAACACTGGGGTAAGATAGATACAGTTTGCGCCTAGTTCTTTAATGTAGTCAAGTTTTCGAATCACTCCCTCCAGATCCCCACCGTAGAATCGATTTCTTTCGGGTCTGCTCCCCCAGTCAATAGTATCTGGCGGATCGTTTTCCGTCTTGCCATTCGAGAAAGAGTCGGGGAATATCTGGTATATAACAGCGTTTCTGATCCATTCTGGCGGTCTAAGTTTCATGTTACACTCCTTTCACTCTTTTACTGCTCCACCCGTAAGGCCGGAGACTATCAGATTCTGCAATGAATAGAAGACTGCTACGATCAACAGGGATCCAATAACACCTGCCGCAGCGAAGGGACCCCACCTGTCATCGTAATGCTGGCCCACAAAGAGCTTTAGTCCAACTGCCAGTGTGTACATGTTGTCCCCCTTGAGCAAGGTGCTCGCAATCATGTATTCGGAATACGTTGCGATAAACTGTATTATGAAGATGACGGCCAGAATCGGCCTGGCTAGAGGCAACACTATGCTCAGAAAGGTTCTGAAATGTGTTGCGCCGTCAACGAATGCTGCCTCTTCCAGCGAACGTGGTATGGTATCGAAATAGCCTTTCATAAGCCATGTGTTAAATCCGATCGCACCGCCAAGATATACGAAGATCAGTCCGGCGTGCGTGTTTAGACCGAGTAGCGGAAGGGTTTTGTTGAACCAAGTCATAATGAGAAAAATGGCTGTCATACCAAGAGTCTGTGGAAACATTTGCACTAGGAGAATCGTAAGAAGACCAATTCTTCTTCCTCTGAAACTGAACCTGGAAAAAGCATAAGCCCCAAGCGCACAAAGGAAAACACTTATGGATGAAGTAATGAGGCAAATCTTAAGTGTATTCCATATCCACACGGGAAATGAGCTATTCGTACTGAAGAGAAGATTAATGTAATTGGCAAGTGTGGGACTAGCAGGGAAGATGCTAGTAGTGCTTATCGAATTTGCCGGATTGAATGAGGTACCTATTACAAAAAGTGCAGGGAAGATGGCAAAGAGAATTGCAATCCAGACAAACGCGTGTCTTGCAGTCCTTCCAATAATATACCTGAAGCTATTATATCTCATCGGCAATATCCTCCAGAACTCTTGTTCGCCTGAAGCTGACAATTGATATTGCAACTACTATCACGAAGATCAATACAGACACTGCTGCCGAAAGCGCCATCTCATTTCCTTCTCTCCCAGAGAATGCCAGCTTGTAAGCATAAGATATTAGTATATCTGTTGAGCCTGCCACTTCGCCCACTCCCATTATTGGTCTACCTTCCGTGAGCAACCAGATCACCGTGAAGTTATTGAAGGTGGTTGCGAAAGAACCGATAAGCAGTGGTGCAAGGGTAACTATTAGCAGAGGAAACGTTATCTTTCTGAATCTTTGCCAGTTTCCCGCTCCATCAATCCTGGCCGCCTCCAGAAGTTGTGGTTGTATAGACTGGAGCGCCCCTAGAGAGACAAGCATCATGTATGGAAAAGTCAACCAGACGTTAGTGAGCAATACAGAAAACCTTGCCCAGGTAACTGCACTTAGCCAAGGTATCGATATACCGGCAAAGCTCCTCAGCATTCTGTTTAGAAAGCCAAATTCACTACTGAAGAAACCGTATCTCCAGACAAGAAGAGAGATAAAGGATGGAATAGCATATGGAACTATCAGGAGAGATCTGTAGAATTTCCTGAACCTTAACCTCGAATCGTTTAGGATTATGGCTAGAAAAAGACCAAGAGCGAAGCTTGCAGTTACAGTCACAAGCGACCACTCGATAGTCCAGATAAAGACACCAAAAAAAGGTCTTCTGTATCTATCTGTAATGATTATTCTGAGATAGTTTCTTAAGCCGACGTATTCAGTCCAACCGGGATCTAAC
>LVBU01000271.1 GCA_001603185.1 Thermotogales bacterium Thermo_02
GATGTGTATAAGAGACAGGAGTGTGATGTCTTCGTGATTTCCGATTGGTGTTGAAACGAGATAAAGTTTTGGATTCATATTTCACCACTATTAACAGCGAAACGCAAAACTATCTGCGTTTCGCTGTGGTGATTATTTTATAACAACTCTTTTAATTTTGTGTGAAGATGAACAAGTTCAATTGCCTGCTTTTCGTTTGTATTGCGGAGTTTTATTTCAACTTTTCCTTCTTTCAAATTCTTTTCGCCCACGACAACCTGCACAGGCATACCGAGCAAATCCGCGTCATTAAATTTAAAACCTGCGCTCACATCGCGGCGATCGTCGTATAAAACATCGTAACCCAACTCGGTTAAATGCATGTAGAGTTTATCGCATGTGTCGGATACAATTTCGTTCTTCATATTTAATCCAACCAATTGGATATCGAACGGTGCGAGAGGTTTTTTCCAGATTAAGCCCTTTTCGTCAAAATTTTGTTCAATGAAACACGCGAGCACACGATCGACGCCAATGCCGTAGCTGCCCATAACAACAGGATGATCTTTTCCGTTCTCATCCAAAAATCTAACGCCGAGGGCGTCGGAATATTTTGTGCCGAGTTTGAAAATGTGGCCGAGTTCTATAGCTTTAAAAACATCAAGGGTCGAGCCGCAGCGAACACATTTTTCACCGCTTTCGGCAATACGCAAATCGAAATACTCAATTCCCGGTACATCGCGGTTTAAATCAATTCCGCCAATATGATAATCATTTTTGTTCGCACCGCTATAAAGATTGTTTGCGTCTTTTAAAAGATTATCCGCGATTATTCTATGTTTAAATCCGATTGGCCCAATAGAACCGGCATCAGCACCTGAAATTTCTTTTAATTCCTCAGGATGACACGGACGAACTTCACCGCCAAGAACAGAGCTGAGTTTTGTTTCGTTTACTTCGTCATTGCCAAGCATCAAAACTAAAACAGGTTTATCATTGTGCATATAAACTCGCGACTTCGCCGTTTCGTGTTCGTGAATTTTTAAGAACTCGCAAAGTTCATCAATCGATTTAACATTTGGCGTGGAAATCTCAAAAATATTTTTGCTTTCTGCGAGATGTTTACCTTGTTCGGCGATTGATTGAGCGACCTCAACATTAGCCGCGTATCCGCACTTTTCGCAATAAGCGACTGTATCTTCGCCCGCGTCGCTTTTAACCATAAACTCTTCGGATTTGCTTCCGCCCATAGCGCCACTCGACGCTCCTACAACAAAATATTTTAAACCGCATCGATCGAAAATTTTTCTGTATGCTTTATCCTGTTGCGCGTAACTCGCGTCCAACCCTTCAAAATCTTTATCGAGCGAATATGCATCCTTCATTAAAAATTGGCGGCCGCGAATAACACCGCTGCGCGGCCTGGGTTCGTTTCTAAATTTAGTTTGAATCTGATACCACATTTGCGGCAAATCTTTGTAGGATGTAATTGCACCCTGGGCGTGCCAAGCAACAATTTCTTCGTGAGTAGGCGCCAAAACATAGTCACGGTTTTTTATGTGAAAGAGTGTATCGCCAAACGCAGCAACGCGGCCGGTTTGTTCCCAAATCTCTTTCGGATTTAACGCCGGGTATAAAAATTCTTGTCCGCCAATGGCGTCCATTTCTTCACGGATAATATCCATTATTTTGCGAATTACTTTATAACCGAGCGGCAGCCAGGAATAAATTCCCGCGGAAAGTTGTCGCACTAGCCCCGCGCGTATCATTAAAATGTGGCTTGGAATAATTGCCTCGGAAGGAACTTCCTTTAAAGTTGGTACAAAAGATTTGCTGAGTCTCATTTTTTATGCTGGATTTATTGAAAAATTAACGGCAAAGATAAGAAATGAGTGTGCGAATAGGAAATAGGCTGA
>LVBU01000272.1 GCA_001603185.1 Thermotogales bacterium Thermo_02
CTTTCCAATCTTTACTGACACCAAGCCTGAATCCATAAGGATGTACCTTCTGACCCACTTATGTCACCTCACTCCTGAGGATTGCTAGTTTCTTCGCGGTTTGCTACTACAACTGTTATATGGCTAAAACGCTTCTGCTGTATATCTGCTCTTCCTCTTCCCCTTGGCCAGAGCCTCTTCATTCTCGGACCATCATCGACCGCAACTTTTTCCACATAGAGGTTGTCGACATTGAGTCCGAAATTGTTCTCGGCATTTGCCACGGCGGAACGAAGAACCTTATATACAAGTCTGGATGCTTTTTTCGGAGAGAATTCCAGTATCTGGAACGCCTCGCCAACGTTCTTGTTTCTTATTGCGTTGACCACTGATCTTGCCTTTCTGGGAGAGATTCTTATATACCTGGCCACAGCCTTTGCGCTGGTAACTGGCACGGCCGCCTCTGCCTCTTTTCTAGTCTTGTGAAAAACAGAACGCTTCTTTCTAGCTTCTGTCTGCGGCATAGCGTCATCCCTCCTCATCTTACTTCACCCTTCTTACTCTTCTTGTCCGCGTGGCCACCGAACCTTCTAGTAGGAGAGAACTCACCAAGTCTGTGGCCGATCATATTCTCGGAAATATAAACTGGAATATGCTTCATACCGTTATAAACAGCAATGGTGTGACCGATCATTTCCGGAAGAATCATCGAAGCCCTGCTCCAAGTCTTTATGGGCTTCTTTTCTCCCTTTTCGTTCAGTTCTCTTATTTTTTTCAAGAGGCTCGGGTGTACGTACGGACCTTTCTTCTTAGATCTTGACATTATCAACTACACCCCCTGACTAATTCTTGTTCCTGCGCTTCACTATGAGGTTATCGGAAGCCTTCTTGTGCTTTCTTGTCTTATAACCTCTGGCCGGTTGACCCCAGGGGCTCTGTGGTAGATGACCTTTCGAACGACCTTCTCCACCACCCATAGGATGATCGACAGGGTTCATGGTCATACCTCGTACAGTGGGTCTAATACCCAACCATCTCTTTCTTCCAGCCTTTCCATGTATCTCGTTCGAATGCTCTTCATTACCGACCATGCCGATAGTCGCCGTGCACTTCACGACAACTCTTCGCAGTTCTCCCGAAGGCATTCTCAGGAGAGCGTATCTCCCTTCTTTCGCCATGAGCTGCGCGTAGGTCCCTGCTGCA
Organism: Thermotogales bacterium Thermo_02; assembly: GCA_001603185.1. GTDB lineage: Bacteria > Thermotogota > Thermotogae > Petrotogales > Kosmotogaceae > Mesotoga. The sequence goes on from LVBU01000272.1 coordinate 1,183, forward strand.
CGAGCTATCTGCCCGCCCTTTCCAGGAACGAACTCGATGTTATGCACGATTGTTCCAACGGGTATACTCTCAAGAGGCATGGAGTTCCCGACGGATATCTCGGCAGTTTCACCGTTCATGACCTTGTCTCCAACTTTCAATCCTTTGGGCGCAAGTATATAGCTCTTCTCGCCGTCTATATACTGCAGAAGCGCTATTCTTGAAGTCCTGTTCGGATCGTACTCTATAGCGATAACCTTCGCGGGAACACCGAGTTTGCTTCTCTTGAAGTCGATTATCCTGTAGAGCCTTTTGTTGACTCCTCCCTGGTGCCTGACCGTGATTCTCCCGTGATGGTTTCTGCCCGCCTTGCTTCTGAGCGGTTCGACAAGGGATTTCTCAGGTTCTTTCTTTGTTATGTCTTTATAGTCTGGGAGAAGCATAAACCGTCTGCTATGGGTGACGGGATTGAATTGTCTCAACGCCATTTAATCTCACCTCACCTTAGTGCTGGCCTTCGAGTTCTTTAATCCTGTAACCGGTTACCAGAGTTACGATAGCCTTTTTCCAGGACCTCGATTTGCCAACAAAGACACCGCGTTTTTTTGGCTTCCCCTTCATATTCATCAGATTGACCTGCTCAACCTTCACATTGAAAAGCTTCTCAACGGCATCTTTAACTGTGTACTTATTCGCATCTCTATGGACTTCGAATACATACTTATTCATCTCACCCGCCGAGACTGTCTTCTCAGTTATGAGCGGTCTGATCAGAACATCTCCATGGAATTTTCTGTCGGTCATTTCCCCAGCACCTCCTCAATCTTGCGCAGAAGATCTGTGGTGATGACCAGTTTTTCGTGGTTTACAATGTCATACACATTCAGACCATCGATGTTGACTTTGCTTCCATTTTCGGAATTCCCGGGGTTGTCGGCGATTATAACCTTGACTCCATAGATGTTCTTTCCTGAAAGTCTCACATTCTGATACTCATCCCTCTGCCAGGGTAGAATGAAAAGGGTCTTCTGAGTCTTATCGAGTCCGATATTGCTCATAACTGTCTTCAGTTCTCTGGTCTTTGGCTTGTCAAACTTAAGATCGTCGAGTACTATCAAGTTGCCCTCTTTGACTCTTAAGCTGAGAGCCGATCTGAGCGCTACCTTCTTCATCTTTTTCGTTAAGCGTATCGACCAATCCTTCGGTTTGGGACCGTGGATTACTCCACCGTGCCTCCAGAGAGGATTTCTTGTAGAGCCGAATCTAGCTCTACCAGTATGTTTCTGGGCCCAGGGCTTTCGTCCCCCGCCACGCACTTCTGCTCTTGTCTTTGCCGAAGCAAGTCCTGCACGCCTTCCTGCCAGCTGCATATTCACATATCTGAACATGACATCCAGATTTGGTTCTATGTCGAATATCGCTTCGCTCAGTTCAACAGTACCGACCTTCTGCCCGGCCATGTTTACAACGTCGGCTTGAGCCATTGTTGCGTCCTCCTTCCAACACATTTTCGGGGCATGATTATCTCGTTGCGCTCTTGATGATTAAGAGGCCGCCCCTCGCTCCTGGAACTGCGCCATAAATGGCAATTAGTCCGTTCTCTGCATCGACTTTGACTACGGTTAAGTTCTTTACTGTCTTCTTCTCGTTACCGTACTGCCCGGGCATCTTCTTACCTTTCCAGATCTTTGCCGGATCGGTATGATTACCTACAGAGCCTAGCTCTCTATGGAACTTAGAACCATGAGAAGCCTCTCCGCCTCTGAAATTCCATCTCTTCATAGCTCCAGAGAAGCCCTTCCCTTTAGAAATTCCGGTTACATCGACTTTCTCACCTTCAGAAAAGACACCGACTTCTATGATATCACCAACATTGTAATCATTGATGTTACCTACTTTGAACTCCTTGAGAACTCTGTGTGGCTTAACCTTGGCAGCCTCGAATTTCTTGACAAGCGGCTTGGTCATAATCTTCTTTGCTCTTTCCGGAGTAAGCTCTTCAAAACCGACCTGTATGGCGTCATACTCTCCGCCTTCCAGTGTCTTTTTCTGCACAATCGTGCATGGACCGGCTTTCACTACGGTAACTCCGAAGGCTTTTCCATCTTTATAAAGAGTTGTCATACCGAGTTTTCTACCCAATATACCTTTCATTCAAAACACCTCCGAAGTCTCTTTACAGCTTTATCTCAACGTCTACACCTGCGGGGAGGTCGACCTTCATAAGAGAATCTATTGTCTTTGGTGTAGGATCAAGAATCTCGATAAGTCTCTTATGCACTAGCTTCTCAAACTGCTCTCTAGCATCTTTGAATTTGTGTGGTGATGTTAGAACAGTATAGAGTGTCCTCTCCGTTGGCAATGGCACCGGAC
>LVBU01000273.1 GCA_001603185.1 Thermotogales bacterium Thermo_02
CTCTTGAATTCGATGGGCAATTGACTTTACTGTCCAGTGTAACTATAATTGTTGCGATTTCCAGATTCAACTAGAAGGGAGGAAATCATTTGACACCTGAAGAGGTTTTTGACAGGGTGAAGACGATAATAGCCGAGAAACTCGGAGTTGAAGAGGATGAGATAACTATCGATTCCGATCTGACCGAAGATCTCGGAGCGGATTCCCTTGATCTCGTCGATCTGGTAATGGCTTTCGAAGATGAGTTCAACTTGAAAGTCGATGACGAACAGATCGAAAGTATCTCCACTGTCGGAGATATCATAGAACAGATAGGCAAGGGTCTGGGTATCGAAGAATAGGCAAATGGGGAGCCTTCGCTCCCCGTTGTTTTCTGATTTGCTGGCAGACATACCCGAACTGAAAAAAGAGATCTCGTGGAGGAGTTTCGATGAGATCTCTTCTGGAGTGTGATAGTTATCGAAAGAGAGTTTAGAGTAGATAATGCAAATCATTACGAGCGACTTGACAGATTTCTCAGGAACGCAATGAAAGATATAAAGCTTTCGTCGATCTACAAGTTGCTGAGAAAGGGAAGTGTCAGAGTAAATGGGAAACGTGTCAGAGATGGTTCGTATAGACTACATTTGAACGATTCTTTGACTGTCACTTACTCCGGCGATGTTAGCAGAATCAGACGTCTCGACGAGTCCAGAGAGCTCGTTCCCAGAAAGATGCCTCTGGAAATCCTTTTCGAAGACAGTGACTTGATAGCCATTGATAAACCTCCTGGAATCTCCGTGCATCCGGGCAAGGGCATTCAGATAATTACGCTCGTTGAAGGCCTTCTCGCATACGGAAAGGAAAACGGATTCGATCCGCTCCCTGTTCACAGGCTGGACAAACACACTTCGGGAGTTATAGTATTTGCGAAGTCGCCTGGTTCTGCCAGAGAGATGGCCAGGATGTTCCGAGAGCGAGAGATAGACAAGACCTATTACACACTGGTGAAGGGAAATCCGCCTTATGAGCACAAGTCAATAACAACCGAACGCGATGGATATGTCGAAAGACTCGAATACAGAATAGAGAAGAAGTTTGAAGATGCTTCGTTACTCTATGTGAAGCTGCTTACCGGAAAGAAGCACCAGATCAGGCGTCAGATGGCGGAGCTTGGCTGTCCTGTAGTAGGAGACGATGTGTATGGAGAACGCGATTTCAACAGGCAGTTCAAGAAGGCTCACGGCTTGAAGAGATACTTTCTTCACTGTTCAAGTATAAGTTTCAGAGGAAAGAGCGGGGAGATGCTGTCAATAAGCTCAAAACTGCCATCTGATCTGGAAAGCGTTCTGGCTTCTCTGAAATGACGAAGCGCCTCTTCCTAATAATCCTTACAGTTTTTCTGGCTCTTACAGTTTTTTCCCAGCAGGAAATCAGAGACGAGATCGACTTGGCTAATAGCGAGTTGATTGAGATATACGGGTTTCAGGTTAACTACAGTCTAACAATTCTGAAGGGCGAAGGCCATGAGCAACCGGCGGCGATCGACAGTAACGGGAGTTATATGATATTTCTATACACAGCAAACTATAAGAAAGGGGTCGCCCGACACGAACTCGCCCATGTCTATTTCTTCGAATTCCTGCGAAGAAAGGGGAGTGCGCCAAGAGAATTTCCGATATGGTATCATGAGATAATAGCCGAAGGTTTCCAGAATCTTCATCTCAGGCTAAGATGGCCTAGTTTGAGAGCAGGTTTCTATGTGTTTACCGGTTATGACGACAGATATCCCGAAAAGGAAAGTCAAGGGATTTTCTACGGCGCAGTTTCGGGATTTGCAGGATTTCTGGTCTCGAGAGGAGGATATGGGAAACTTCTTGAAGTAGCCGAAGAATACTTGCTTTCGAAAGATATGGAGTCTTCGTTTAGAAAGGTTTACGGTTCAGGCTTGAATTCTCTTGTTTTGAAATGGAGAGTGGTCTTTCTGATTCCCTACTCTCCCTTTCTCATCGGTCTAGTCTTGTTTCTGTACCTTCTTATAGGGAGGAGAGAAAGGTATTGGCGGCAGTTCCCCTTAAACCAAGAAAACCTGTCAGGAGACATAGAAAGGGAAAACGATCGGGTTCTTTAGCGAAGACCGGAAAGACTGGCCGCAGACTTCTCGTTCTTGCATTCATACTGGGCATAGTACTTTCCGCGCTATATATTCCATGGCGTTTGGAATACGATTCCAACTATTCCAGGTCTGCCCTGATAACTGAGAAGAGCGTTGAGGGAATTTCCTCTCTGAAGTTGATTACCGTTAAGGAGCTTGCGAGCGTTAACGATTTAGACTCGGCTGTAGTGTTTGTTGATTTGAAAGATGATTGGCCTTTGCTCCCTTCTGTCCTATCCATTAGGAGACCGGTTATACTTACGGGAATTTCGCCCTATACAACCGCTGAACTGGCAAGACTTCTGGACTACCACCTCGCCTATACAGGTTACCTCGAATTTGATGAGAGGGGCGCTTATGTGAAGGAAGCTTTGAAGTCTCGCGAACTGATATCGCTTGTCTTCAGGGTCCATAATCTAAAGAGAAAAGAGTACCCAAATTACGATATAGAAGCCGCAGTCACCCGCTACCTGAGGGCAGTCAGAGAGAGAAGTATCGATGCGCTGCTCTTTCTGCTTCCGGAGATTGATTTTGATTACGATACTCTTGTTCGCGAGACTTATGAGTCTCTTGGGAAATTCGGTTTTCTTGGGGAAGACATAGAGTCTCCCCGGGTAGGGACTTTGAGGTATAAGCTGATTGCGTCTGTCTTTCTGTTCATGCTGATCTTCTCATACAGTCCCTTACTTTCGGTTCTGGTCCTTCCGTTATGGGTATTATTGCCAGTTATCGGTCTGCCTGCGGGAGTAATCGCAGGGCAGTTTTCGATATACTACGGTCTGTCTGCAAAGGTTAGGAGGGAGTTCATCGGCGTGCTTCTGTTTTTTTCTATGTCTTTATTTCTGGGGCTTGCAGCCAATTCTGCAATGATCGGGCCCGCCTATCAGAACGGTCTGGAAGTCTTTAGGGGCGTGAAGCTGTCCCTTGTTGCACTTCCTGGCTGGCTGTTTATTAGAGGAATTATGAAGAGTACCAGAGAGAAGTTCAGCAAAGCCGACATACTCCTGATAGTTCTGGTAGTCTTGGGAGCAATTTATTACGTGCTTAGAAGCGGAAACTTCTCCGTGGTGCTGAGCATCGAACGAAGACTCAGGGATATCCTCGATTCGCTAATGCTTGTAAGACCGCGTTTCAAGGAGATAATCGCTTATCCTCTTCTCGCAATTTCAGTCCACAATGGTTTCTCTATTAGAGGAAAACTCTCTCCAATAGTAATCGCTGGTGGTTCCATTTCAGTCGTATCCGTAGTGAACACATTCTGCCATGCAACGGTTCCGATATGGACTGGTCTTCTAAGAAGCGCTTATGGACTGGCAATCGGCCTTTTGTTCTTGATCGTATATCTGACTTTCTTCAAAAGAACTCACATCGTCGAAACCGCAACTGAAGAACCTTTGAACCCGAAGGATCGGGAGTAGTCTAAAAACTATCCGAAATAGGGAGGGATTTGTCGTGAAAAAAGTGCTGCTGGTTTCAATTGCTCTGGTTATAGCCGTTGCTGCTTTTGGAATCGTTTCGTATGATCTGCAGAAGGTGATAATCGTTCCGGAAAAACCTCAGGGGTCTCTGGAGGTTTCAATATGGCTTGATAGGGACAACGGTTCACTGTATTACTCGGGCGAGGAAGTCAAAGTCTTCTTCAAAACCAATAAAGATGCCTATATAGCCATATACGATATCACTCCTAATGGTGAGATACAACTCATCTTTCCGAACGGCTATGATCGAAACAACTTCGTTAAGGCGAACGTAACTAACACTCTGCCAACGGGCAATGCGACTACGAGGTACAGGCTGCAGTTGACGAGTGAGACAGGCGGCGGAAAAGAGATCTTCCAGATCGTAGCTTCAACGACTCCTCTTGGCTTCCTGGACGATTTGCTGAGAAAGGTTCAGAGTGGAGAGATCTTCCCGAAAGCAAGCTCTTCGGCAGACGATTTCGTCGTATCCAAAGTCATTCCCGTTCTGGACAAACAAGAATACGCTGTTTCAACAGCATGGTTCTATCTTGACATTATGCCCAGTACCGGAAGGGCCAGAATCACAACTACTCCATCGGGTGCGATCATCTATATCGATGGAAAGATGGTTGGAACGAGTCCCATAAACATCGATCTGGATGTAGGCAATCATATTGTGACGGCTTACAGAGATGGTTACAGGACTGAGACCAGACAGTTCATCGTTGAAAGCGGCAGGACGACTGAGGTGAGGATAGACCTGCAGAAGTTTGTCAGCAATTATCAGCTTTCATTGACCACTAATCCTTCGGCTGCCGATATCTATATTGACAACAGGTATATGGGCAGAAGTCCTCTTACCGTTACACTTGAAGAGGGAACGAAAAACCTCAGGGTTGAAAAGGCCGGTTATGAGACTTATACAGAGACTTTCGTCTTGAACAGATCGATGTCCAAGACAGTGACATTGAAGACGCAGGTAAGAAATTTCCAGCTTTCGCTGGTCACCAATCCTTCGGCCGCCGACATCTACATCGACAACAGATATATGGGCAGAAGTCCGCTGAATATAACGCTTGAAGAGGGAACGAAAAACCTCAGGGTTGAAAAGGCCGGTTATGAGACTTACACAGAGACTTTCGTTCTCGATCGCTCTATATCCAAAACGGTAACACTATCACTGCAAGTCAAAAACTTTAAGTTACTTGTCACGAGCGCTCCATCGAATTCGCTTGTCTATATCAACGGAAACTACGAAGGGAGAACTCCTCTTACTCTAACGCTTAGAGAGGGGACTTACACAGTCCAAGTCAGGAGCGATGGTTATGAGGACTTTGTAACCACTTTGAATCTTGACAGGGACAGACAGGTCAGCGCTACTCTCTTCAGCAAAAAGGCGCGCCTCGCGATAGAGACTGATCCAACAAACGCAACGGTCTTCGTCAACAACACCAATGTGGGGAGATCGCCTATCACGATAGATCTGGATTCAGGCAAGCACAGTGTAAGAGTCGAAAGGGCCGGTTATCTACCCGAAACAAGAGAAGTCACCCTGAGTGCCGGCACGAGTTCTTCGCTAAAGATCGTAATGCAGGAAGAAAAACCGGTAGCTAGAATCAACATTACATCGGAACCGAGATTCGCGCGAATATTTATAAACGGTAAAGACTACAGCAGAACGGACAGAGTCGTCGAGCTGGACCCGGGTTTCTACGAGATTGCCCTTGTTCTTGATGGCTACAGGGTCGCGATAACTTATCGTTACTTCGGAAGAGGCGACCATAACCTCTCGTTCAATCTCTCTGCAATAGATTGATCCATAAAGCTAGATGAAAGTGAATCACCGGGGCTCAAAGGGCTCCGGTGATTTTTTTGAGAGACTCCTCATCAAGAAATACCCAGCTGCCCTCTTCCAGAGAGGTGGGTAACAGAAGATTTCCAATTCTCCTTCTATGGAGTCTTATGACCGTATTTCCCGAAGCCTTTACGAGTCTTTTGACTTCATGGAATCTTCCTTCTATTAGTGTTATGGTCAACTCCTTGTCACCGCGTCTCTCAACAGCTAAGGGTCTGGAGAACTCCTCAGGCCCTATCATAAGGCCTTGACGCATACATGTCAGCTGTTCGTCGGAGACTTTTAATTCCGTGCAGACATGATATTCCTTTTCCACTTTTTTTCTGGGTGAAATAACAGTGTGCACGAATTTGCCATCGTTGGAGAGGATAACCAGACCAGTGGCATCCTTATCAAGCCTTCCGGCAATCGACAGCTCGTCAACGAAATTTCCCTGTATAAGCTCGAAAACTTTCGGGCCTTCGCTCTCACTTCTTGAACAGACATACCCGGCAGGTTTGTTCAGCATTATAGTTACAGTATCAAAAGCCTCTACTCTTGTGCCATCAAGGGAGACTTCGCTTTCCAGTCTCACGTCAAGAGAAACGTCTCTGATCTTAAGACCATTGACAGTAACTCTCCCATTACGTATTATAGAGCGGCTCTGACTCCTGCTAAGCCCGACAAATCTCGAAATATAACGGTCTAGTCTCATGATACGATTCTACACCTCTTTTTCTTAGTGAACTACACTCTGGCTTCTCTATGGTTTGGCAGTCAATGGTATAATCTTTGCAAAAGAAAAAAAGAAAGGGTGGATTTTCATGAGAAAGGAGTGGCTTCTCCAGAAACCCGACGATGAAGCTGTAGACAGGCTTATCGAGTTTATGGGGATAGATGTTTTTCTTGCAAGATTGCTCGTGACAAGGGGTATTACGGACGAAGTAGAAGCTATGAAGTTTCTTAACCCCAATAAGACGATGCTTCACGATCCCTTCATTCTGAAGGATATGACGCTTGCCGTGAGGTCGATAATCGAAGCCCGAGACCGGGACCAGAGTATAGTGATCTTCGGAGATTACGATGTCGACGGCGTGACGAGTACTGCTCTGCTCTATCTCGCCATGAAGGATATGGGATTTAAGGTAAGCTACTACATACCTCTTAGACTTGAAGAAGGCTATGGACTTAGCAAAGATGCGATTAAAGAATTGCGCGAGAAGGGACATAGTCTGTTGATAACCGTTGACTGTGGCGTCACTGCCTTTGAAGAAATACGCTTCGCAAAGGAGATAGGTTTTGATGTTGTAGTTACAGATCACCATGAAGTCAAGGAAGCTCTTCCGCCAGCCAACGCGGTTGTCAATCCTAAAAGACCCGATGATCCTTACCCTTTCAAGGGCCTGGCCGGAGTCGGTGTAGCTTTTAAATTATTGGTGGCATTGAATGAGACACTACACTGTCCGATCAATCCGGAAGATTACCTTGATATGGTCGCACTCGGGACCATTGCCGATATAGTCCCCCTGAGAGATGAGAACAGATATATTGTCAGAGAGGGTACCGCTAAGATACGAAGAAGTCCACTGCTCGGCTTGAAGGCACTTCTCTCATACCTCAGAATTCCCCCGGATAATCTTACTGCCCAAGACATTGCGTTCAAGATCGCGCCTAAGTTAAATGCGGCCGGAAGGATGGATTCCGCCATAGTTGCTCTTGAGCTGCTTATAAGCGAAGATATGGATTCGGCAATGAACACCGCGAGTAGACTTCTGAAACACAATCAGAACAGGCAGACGATAGAAGCGAAAATCTTCGAGCAGGCATCGAAAGACCTTGAAAGTAGTAAGCATTTGAAGGACGACTTTGCTCTCGTAATGGACGGAGATAACTGGCATCTTGGAGTCCTCGGGATTGTTGCTTCAAGACTCGTTTCAATACACAATAAGCCAGTTTTTCTTATTTCGGTAAATGGAACTGATGGAAAAGGTTCGGCGAGAAGTCCATCGGGAGTCAGTATAATAAGTCTTCTAAATGAAGTTTCTTATCTGCTTAAAGAGTTCGGCGG
>LVBU01000274.1 GCA_001603185.1 Thermotogales bacterium Thermo_02
TAATTATATATACGCTCTTTGGACTGTTCAATCCTGATATAATACCTGGTGTAAAGAGTTTTTTTGGGAAGATGTCAAGTTTGACCATGAAGCCCGTTGCGAGAGTCTTTCCCCGGTTGAGGGGAGAAGCCCTGGATTTTACGCCACTGGTGACGGTTTTGATAATAGTGTTCATTGATTTATTTCTTGTATCATCTCTATTTGACTTTGCGCAACATTTGAGGTGAGCGGTTTTGAGGGTCGCAGTCTTTTACAACAAGAGCAGAATCGGATTAGAAAAGCTCTCGGATCTTTCGCGAGAGATAGAGACTCATGGAATAGAGGTCCAATTCTGCTCCGATAGAAGCAGCTGTCCGGTTGAGGGCGCCGAAGCGATATTGACTTTTGGTGGCGACGGGACCGTCCTCAAGGCCGTTCCTATGGCCTCTTCTTTTGATCTTCCCATAATGAGTTTCAGAGTCGGGAGCGTTGGATTCCTTGCGGCTTTTGAAATGGGCAACCTCCATTATGCCCTCGACCTTCTACTTGACAAACGATTAAACTGTGACGAACGCCCGCTGATGGAAGCGAGTTTCGGAGGCGAGAAATTCCTGGCGCTGAATGATTTTGGCGTTGAGCGTTCTTCGCCGAGCAGAACTGTTTCACTTCTGATAGCGGTCGACAACCATAGCGTATATCCGGTGGTCGGCGATGGCATAATCTTTTCGACTAACACTGGATCGACGGCCTATTCAATGGCGGCGGGCGGCGCTCTGGTCGATCCTCAGGCACAGTGTTTCCAGATTACTCCGATCTGTGCTCATAATCCTTTTGTTGGCCCTCTTGTTCTCTCTTCATCTCGCAGGGTCAGACTCACTATTCTCAAAGACAAAGGCTTCCCTCTCGAAGCTTACGTTGATGGCAGCTTCAACAGAAAAGTATTTCAGGGCACTGAGATAGACGTGAGAATGTCAGAGAAAACGGTAAAGCTCCTTCGCGAAGGCGATTTCGACTTCGTGGCCCTTTTGAAGGAAAAGCTCGCTTTTGGAGGCAGATTGAAGGATGATATCGGATACGGGACTGGCCAGACTCGCTGATCTGAGAGTTGAGATGCTCAGGATGGCGCGATACGTTCAAAATGCCTATAGCAAAAGCTCGATAGCGATACTGGGTAGAAACGAACACCAGGCAAGAGATGTGGTTCACTCGACTGCGGTGATAAACCAGTACCAGATTGAGCTTGAGCGCACAATCATTACCCTTACCGGTATTCTGACTCCGATCGGCAAGGATCTGAGATTCCTCACCATGTCGATGAACATCATAAATATCCTGCAGAGGATCGGAGGCAAATGCGAGTTTACCTGTAAAAAGGCTATAGAGCTTATAAGGAAACCACCTATAGGTTACTACGAGAGAATGCGGACTATACTGGGCGGGGTCGCCCAGATCCTTAAAGGCTCGATAGATAACCTTATAGATCCATCGCTCGATCAAGCTCAGAGACTCTGCAGCAGCGATTCGGAAATTGACAGAATGTTTGAAGAGACGCTCATTGAGATTGTGAGAAATATCGAACAGGCTCCGACCGTTACCTCAAGGGCCATTGACCTGATAATGATCTTGGAATCTCTCGAAGAGATAGCGGATATGGCTACAGAACTTATGGAAGCTTCGGTGTTTGTTGAGTTGGGTAAGCACTACCGATGTACCGACGACGTGTTCAAACCGGTTGATTTCAAGGCGTATTGAACAGGAGGGGGCGATTATTTTGGGTACTCTTATCAAGTATATAACCCTTCAGACCCTCGGTTCGTTCTTTATTGGTCTGGGTGGCTTTATTGTCTTTGTAAGTCTCGAGTTGCTTTACTATCTCTCAGATATGATAATCCGTTACAAGGTAGGGATGGATAAACTCTTTCTTCTCATCTACTACAATCTGCCAGAGTTTATTGTGATGGGAATACCGGTCGGGGTGCTTCTTGGTATTTTCTGGGTGTTATCGAGAATGAGGACCGACAACGAATTGATCGCTCTTCAGACACATGGAATATCGCTCAAAAAGCTCGTTATCCCCTTCTTACTTCTGGGTGTTGTCTTCAGCGGATTGGCTTACTTCCTGAACGATTACCTTGTCCCGGTCTCTTCTACAAAGGCTTCCGAAGCGATGGCCCGGTTCGTGTATCGCCAGCCCGAGGTAACGCTGAAAGAGAATGTCTATATGCAGGACAACTACGGGAGAATGATCTACGTCAGGCGAATAGACCCGAACACTAAAGAGCTCAGAAACGTATCTATTTACGAAGTCACCAGGGGTCAGGTAACCCTAACCACCGCTAACAGGGCCGTTGTGTCCCCTAACAAATGGACGCTTTACGATGCCAGAATCTATCAGACCGATTCATCGGGCTTTCTCGGAGCGGAGATGCACTTTGGAACGGCCGAGTTCGAAATCGATCAGGACATCGAGCGCTATCTGGCGAGTTTCAAGTCTCCAAAGGAAAAGACCAGTGAGGAACTCAGGAGTGATATAGTGGCGTTCAGAAACACGGGCATCAACACTGCCTCTCTTGAAGTGGCCCTCCAGGAGAAGTACTCTATGTCGATAGCTCCACTGGTAATAGTCCTTCTGGGAGTCCCGGTGTCACTTATGTTCAATTTGCAGTCGAAGGCCTGGTCGGTAATCCTTACTTTCCTCTTGGTGGTTATTTATCAGGGATCGGGAGCATGGCTGAGCGGCATGGGAAAGGAGAATCTCATCAACCCATCGCTCGCCCCGTGGATTCCGAACATAGTCTTCTCAATACTCGGTGTGATTATATACGCCCTTATAGATACCAAGGCGAGTTATCGGCTCTCTGAGATGGTCACGAGAGTACTCAGGATTTCCGTTATAGTCGCTCTGGTTATGCTTCCGGGAATACTTATAGGGGCCGACGTGAAAATTGTGGGCGGCAAAATCGTCGGAACCGGAAAGGGGAACGAGATTCTCCTTGAAGGCGGGGTCAGAGTCGAATACACAAGCGAGACGTTGACCGCGACTATCGAAGCCTCTAACGCGTCTATCCTGAGTATCGACGGGCGGCCCGATTCGATAACCTTCTGGGGAAACGTCTCGATGATAAGCGACGAGACCTCCCTTAAATCGGATAGACTAATCCTCGATCTGACGAATGAAAAGCTTGAAAGCATGCAGGTATATACCAAGGCCGATATTGAGGTCCCCGGGGCGCGTTCACAGGCGGGGGCTTCAAAACCCGGTGAGAAAGTCCCCTTCTACGTTTACGGTGATTACATCCAATCGACGGTAGAGGCATCGCCAACGCTGAATGTATCGGATGGATACCTCACTACCTGTGACGAGGACCATCCGCACTACCGCTTTGAAGTCTCTTACGCCGTTGTGGTGCCGGGAAGGGGGATGTCTGTCCAGAACATGGTTATGTATATAGGTCCGGTTCCGGTCTTCTACTTGCCGGCTTACTACTTCCCGCTGGACGATCCCGAACGCAGACCCTTTGACGTTGACCTGAGCGGAATAACCGAGGCCAAGACCCGTATAACCCTGAGATATCTCGATCTCGACTGGCTTCTTCTTCAAGCGAGCTGGTACAGAAACTGGTTGACTACCGAGGACGCCTTCACCGGCAAGGCCGTTCTGTACACACCCATCGGTGATCTAGAGCTCTTCGGTCAGTTCGGTGAGGAGAAGGAGCGGAGCCTGGGCGGTTATGTCTTTGTGAAGCCTTCTTTTGAGGCGGTAAGAGTTCAGGGTGGCGCGCTATATATCTCCGGACCCTCCCTCAAAGAGCTGCAGACACCGTTTACCGGTATAAACCTCGGTGAGACCGTTGTGAAAAACAAGGTCAACCAGCTAGACCCCTTCGCCGTGAAGGACGCTTTGAAAGCGAAGGAGTTGACCCTTGGATACGCCCAGTTCCTCTCTCCGGAAAACTGGAAAGTAAAACTCGATGTCTTCGGCGCCTATGCACTTTACGACGATAAAACGTTGTGGATGGTAAACCTTCAGAATCTGACGATCCCATCCCAGGGAAGCGTCGATCTCGGTTTCTTCAAATTCAACACCACCGAGTTCAACATAAACGGACTTTTCGGTCAGAGGTATGTAAATAATGAGATCCTGTACTCTATCAGGACGAAGGCCTCTGCAGTGAAGACCGAAGGCGAACTCTTTGGCGCCGACTTCTCGGTCCAGTCCCTGAACTTCACACTCGCCTCCAAAGCCGCCACGATAACCGATCTCTTCGACCCGAAGAACATGGAGGATTTCGTGCTCGAAGTAAACAAATACCTCTTCACTCTGGGAGATCTGAAGATCGGTGGAGACATAAAGAGTACGTTCGACGCCTCTTCGACGCAGCTTAACATTAGCATGCCGGCCGACAACAAAGGAATAGGGAAGAACTACCTGACCTTTGTTTCAAAGGACGGTAAGCTGAAGATAAACAGCCGTTACGCTCTCAATTACGATTCACTCCACGCAAAGAACAAGGACAGAGTCTTCTGGGTCGAGCCCCTTGACGTTCTCTACGATGGCTTCCTCTCGGTCGAACTGAAGTTCTACTTCGAATGGAGGTACGACGGCTCCTTCAAGATCGAAGGAAAGAACTTGAAGGTTTTCAAAGACTTCGAACTGTATAAAAAAGACTGGGGTCCGGTGGCGGTCAAAGTGATTCTCGAACCGGCCTACGAAATAGCCTTCCTTTACGAATCCGACAGTGATTTCGAACTGAAGAAGAACCAGATCCCCGTTACTCTGAAAAACGAGGTAATGTTGAAACCCTTTGACTGGTCTTATCTTGGCATAAGATACGACCCCGTCCTCACATACGATTTCCTCAAGAGCGAATGGCGGCTCGACCATCCCGGAGAGCTGCTGGCCGGTATAGAGTTCGACTTCATAAAAGCCGACTACACCCTGAAGCTCGACTATGAGGAACTCGTAGCGAGCCCCACGGACATGAACTGGCTGGGCGAGGGAAACCTCAAGACCTCGGGTTCGATCGATCTTTGGGCAACGACGCTCGGACACAAGTCGGATACTAAGTTCATGCCGGTCACTTCCAAAGCCTCCGAGACCTCTTACACAGTCACATTCGAGTCGGATATCTTCACGCACAAGACCGAGAGCAAGGTCTTCTGGCAGTCGGAAGATATGTTTGGCGACTTCGTGAACTCAGAGAAACTGACTTTCGATATCGGCACAAAGACAAAGCTAGAATTCACTCTCGACTGGACTTACGACGCTTCGCCGGACCTCGCCAAAAATGAAAGGAATATAAAAGACCTGGTCTTTGGTTCCTCTATCGCCCTTGAGGACTTTGCAAAGCTATCCGTGAAGTTTAGATACCCTTATCTCTCGGGACAGAACAGGTTCTATGACAGAATCAAGATAGAGCTCAATAGCTTCGCTCTCTGGAACGTGAAGTGGGGAAGCGCCTTTATGGACTTCACGACGGGCTTCTCGAAGTTCGATTCAAAGTACAAGTTCCCGATTAAGTACTTCTCGGCTTCGGAAACACAGGCGCGATTCTTTATCTGGGAATCGAAGAAGCTTGAGATCTCTTCTCTATCGGTCGGAGAGTATTTTGTGGCGACAAAGACGGCCTCCGACACGAATTACAGCGCCTATTCCTTCGGGATATCGTCTGTCAAACTGGGGAACCGCACTGTACTGGGAGGAGGAACGGGGAAGTTTGAAGAGTTCGGCCTTTCAATGGAGCTTTCGCTCAAGGACGACTTCTATCTAGTAATGCACGTCAACGACCTCTACTTCCCGATGGGCTCGCTTTCAGATACACCGGGAGTGTTGAAGAGACTTTCCGTCGGTATAGACGGAAGCGGAAAGAAGAGTTTCGTGGAGATAGGTACTTACGCAGGAGATATCGCTATCTGGGACGAATCACTGACGAAAATCGCTCCGATGTATTTCGATCTTCACTGTATGGCCCTGGAGCTGATTCTCAGAGTTAGTTTCGGTAGTCAGGTGACCACCTTCCGTGATACTCTTGAAACGGTGGCGCTTAAGTATTATATAAAGGAGCTAAAAGACAGGTATCTGGTTGTAGGACTCTATAAAGGAGACCCGTTCTTTAGATTCAGATTCTGAGGTGTTTTTATGACTGATTACGTTAAGAGAAAAGAGTTGCTTCTGGGTGTCGCGAGCAAGATAAACGATTGCACGCGTTGTCCGTTAAACGAGACGCGCACCAACGCAGTCCCTGGAGAGGGATCGATAGAGACTCCGATAATGTTTGTAGGCGAGGCGCCCGGAGCCGATGAGGACTCTTCGGGGCGGCCCTTTGTCGGGAAGGCCGGGCAGCTGTTCACTAAGATACTCGAATCGGTTAAGCTTGACCGGAAGGCCGTTTACATAACTAACGTTGTGAAATGCAGACCTCCCAAAAACAGAGTACCGTCTCGCGAAGAGCAGAACGCTTGCTCTGGGTATCTTCTATCTCAAATAGCTATAATAAAGCCGAAAGTGATCGTCACTCTCGGCGCGACGGCTTTATCCTATTTCATTAACGACGAGAAGATGAAGATGACCGAGGTTCGTGGAAGGCTTTTCGACTGGACAGGCGGCATAAAGATCTTCGTTATGTTTCACCCCAGTTATCTGCTCAGGTATGCCTCCAGAGAACCGGGCTCTCCCAAGAGCCTTACCTGGGAAGACATACAGAAGATTAGAAAGATCTACGATCAGCTGAACGAAGGGAAAGAGATCAGTATATAGGAGGCTATCATGGGAGACAATTACCTCGTTACAGGCGGCGCAGGCTTTATTGGCTCGCACGTTGTCGATGAACTCATAAGAGACGGGAAGATTCCGATAGTAGTCGATAATCTATCCAGCGGAAAGATTGATAACTTAGACCCGAGGGCTCTCTTCTACCAGCAAGACATAACCGATACCGAGATGATGGAGAGAATCTTCATGCTCCATAAGCCGAAAGCGGTCTTCCACCTCGCCGCTCAGATAAGTGTCTCAAGATCTGTCAGAGAGCCGGAGGAAGACGCGAGGATCAACATACTCGGGACCATGAGATTGCTCGAGATGTCCGTAAAGTACGGTGTCGAGAAGTTTGTCTTCTCCTCTACAGGCGGGGCGATCTACGGGGACGACGTGAAGGCCCCGACCGATGAGACTGAGTTTCCAAGGCCTATCTCCCCATATGGAATAGCGAAGTTATCTACGGAGAATTATCTGAGATTCTTCGCCCACGAGTACGGCATTAAGTACACTGTCCTTAGATATGCCAACGTCTATGGGCCGAGACAGGACCCTCACGGAGAGGCTGGAGTTGTCGCCATCTTTGCCCGGAGAATGCTACGCGACGAGGACGTTGTCATATTCGGCGACGGGGAGTGCGTGAGAGACTACGTGTATGTCGGCGATGTTTCCAGAGCCAACGTTGGCGCTCTCAAAATCGACAAAAATGAAACGATCAATATAGGTACCGCTAAAGGGACCTCCGTGAATGAACTGTTCGAAAACATGAAGACTATCTCCGGCTACTCGAGAGAGGCTATACATGAAGCTCCCAGACCGGGTGACCTGAAGAAATCGGTGTTGAGCTATACAAAGGCTACCGTCTTGCTAGACTGGCAGCCCGAAACGCCCTTAGAGAAGGGACTTGAGAAGACAATTGAGTATTTCCGGCATGAACTGGTCTCCTCTAAGTGAGAGGATAAGACCCAGGACCTTTGATGACCTTGCCGGTCAGGAGCATTTGACTGGAAAAAAGGGGATAATACGCGGAGCCGTGGAGAGCGGGAGACTCTTCTCGATGATACTTTACGGGCCTCCGGGCACCGGTAAGACGACACTCGGAGAGCTTATAAGGGCCGGTTTGAGTTCGAAGTATCACTTCGAATTCTTCAGCGCCAGCCTTCAGGGCACTGCCGACTTGAAGAAACACTTCCTTCACGGCGAAAGATTGAAGGCCATAGGCCAGCAACTGGTGCTTTTTGTCGATGAGATCCACAGGTTGAACAAGAGTCAGCAGGATGTCTTTCTACCCGTAACCGAAAAGGGGATAATAATACTGATTGGCGCGACGACAGAAAATCCGAGCTTCGAGGTAAATCCGGCTCTGCTCTCAAGATGTCGGCTCGTTATCCTCAAGCAATTAGGGAAGGACGATATAGTCGGCCTTATGAAGAGGGCTTTAGAAGTTGACGAGATCCTCAAAGTCTCAGGGGTTGCAATCAGTGAAGAGGTACTGGAAGTGATAGCTCAAAGCTGCGGCGGCGATGCTAGAATAGCGCTGAACCTTCTAGATACGCTCGTAGAGAGTTCGGTTGCTCTGGACAGGAACAGACTGGATCTGGCGTTGATGAATGAACTATCTATAATGCCCTCGGGCCGTTACACGAAAAAAGGAGAGGAACACTACGACACAATATCCGCTTTTATAAAGAGTATGAGGGGGAGCGATCCAGACGCCGCGCTTTACTATATGATGAGAATGATCGAAGGCGGTGAAGATCCAAAATTCATAGCAAGGCGTATGGTGATATTCGCGTCGGAGGATATCGGCCTATCCGATCCCATGGCCCTCGTAATAGCTACGTCGGCCTTTGCCGCCGTTGATTGCATAGGGCTTCCCGAATGTGTTCTCAATCTTTCGGAAGCGGCCATCTACCTATCCGTCGCCACCAAGAGCAACGCAGTCAACGAGGCCATGATTGCTGCTAGAGAGCGCGTGAAGGATACGCCGAATCTGGCAGTTCCCCTGAAGCTTAGAAATGCGGCCACGAAAATGATGAAGGGTCTGGGATATGGAAAGAACTACAACTATCCCCACGAATCGGGAGGGTTTTCCAGAGAGTATTATCTTCCCGAAGGGTTGGAGAGAGAAATATACTACAGACCCGGAAAGAGCGGCAAAGAAAGATATGTGGCAGAGAGGCTGAAGACTATCTGGGAAGGTCTCAAAGAGTATCGGGAGGAGTAATTTGAAAAACTATCTCTTCGGTCACGACAGAATATTGCAGATCGAAGTCGCCGACATAACCGCACAGGAGGTCGATGCCATAGTCAATCCGGCGAACGGCTTTCTCAGACATGGCGGTGGTGTCGCGGGGGCGATAATCAGAGTCGGCGGCAGAGCGATCCAGCATGAGAGCGACCTGTATGTTCGTACGTACGGACCCCTCGAAGTCTCGCAAGTAGCCGTTACCGGAGCAGGAACGCTCAAAGCGAAGAACATAATTCACGTTTTTGGGCCCCAGTACGGAGAAGACGATATCGAAGAAAAGCTGTATCAGTCCTTCAAAAACGTATTATATAAAGCCGGCGAGCTGGGCTTTGAGACCCTTGCAACGCCGGCTATCTCTACCGGAATATTTGGAATTCCTGTAACTCAGTGCGCCAGAGAGTTCTTCAAATCGGTCATCGATTACTTTCGAGACAAACAGGAATCTCCACTTAGGCTGATTAAGATGTGTCTTCTCGACCGAAAATCCTATGAAACCTTCTATGAGCTTTCTCTAGATTACTTCAGTTCAACAGAATAACTCTGTACACGCCGGCCGAAAGCAACTCTTCCGCGGTGGCTTGATCTTTGCTAAGCCACACAGTGAAAACGTCGATATCCTGTCCGGTATACTCGGCCGCCAATGGATCGTTCGCCAGAACGAAATCGTAGTCTTCCTGGTTCACTCTGACGATTTTTTCCGTACCGACATAAGACGAAGGCTTACCCCTGTAATCTTCGAATGACATCGACGAATAAGCCTTTTCTCCCAGAAACCGGACTATTGGGATGAAGTCCTTTGCCCCGACAAAACCGGGAAGGTTTGTCAGAGGTGAACCTTCGGTAGTGAAAAACCAGAAGGTTGGAGTGCCCCTTATTCCAAAGTGAGTGTACAGATCGGGATATGAGTACACTGTACCTTCTCCGGTAATGGGGAAAGTGGCCTTGTCAGTATTGAACTTGTAAATCTGGGCAAACACGTAACCGGCTTTCAGAATCTGCTGAACTTCATTATCCTGAAGAGTCTCTTTTTCAAACTTAACACAGTAACTGCAATTCCTGTCGGAAAACATGACTATCGCTTCTTTTTCCTGAATAGAAGCTAACTTTAGAGCCGTATTGAAGTCACTAAGCATTCCGATGTAGGAAAAGGCGGTCATCGAAACAATCAAAACGAGAAAAACCAGAATCTTCTTCACAAAATCATCCTCCTGCAGCAAATTGCAATAGATTGAGATTTCCAGTCATCGTCAATACTCCCGCAACGACAAGAACAAGGAATACTGCGATCCTGGTTACCTTACGCCAGCGGCTCTCGCCGCCAAAGGAAAGCCTGGAAGTCAGCTTTGCAACCACTCCGCTCAGAGTAAGAAACGGTATGCTCAATCCAAGAGAGTAGATGAGTAGCATGATCCCACCGTCGGCTACAGCAGTCTGATTTGCCGCAAGAACGAGAATTGAACCGAGTATGGGACCGGCACAGGGGACCCAGACGAGGCCGAGAACGGCTCCGAGAAGGAATCCACTGGCTGCAGAGCCTCCTAGTTTCCATACGTTTACTTTCACGCCCTTGAGCCCTATCTCGAAGAGATAGAGGAACCCGAAAAGGACAAACAGGCTTCCGGAGATTATGTTCATCAAAACCTCATTCTGCCTGATAAAAGTACCCAGCCCCGTAGCTCCAAGTCCGAGAACAAAGAAGAACAGAGACATACCAAGGGTGAAGAATACCCCTCTTAACAGCCTGGCCTTCGAGTTGTTGGCTCCTCCCATCAGTACACCAAAAAAGACCGGTATGAGTGGGAGAATACACGGAGAAAAGAAAGACAACAATCCTCCAAGAAAGGCACTTGTGTAGCTTACACTTGTACTCACAATGGGAGCCAAAATCGGGGAAACTCCAAGAGCACTGGTTGCAACTGACGTCAATTCATTCATATTACCCCTCCTGGGTATATTATAAACTAAATGGCCCTCGGATTTCAACATAGCTCAAAACTAATTTTCCCCTTAGTGCAGTCGGGAGCAATCATATCTTCAAAAGACTTGTCTAAAGCGCAATGTAGATTTTTAGACTTATTGAACACAGCATTCCATGATTCCCTGACCGCTTCCGGTACTTCCCCAGCTACTCACTTCAATATCGAATCTCTCTGTCTCGGGATTCCATTCTATGCTGATCGATCCGGTCGGTGTCCTGTAAGCCCAGCCGTAGTAGAGCGTGCAACACTCTTCGCTCTTGACAAAATGCGTCTCTATGCGAGCCTCGCCAGAAGCCATCTGGGCCTTGGAGCTATAACTGCACGCGAGAGGTGGGCCGTCACACTCAACACCCCACTCGATAGTTCCCCTCTCTGAACCCCAGAACCACTTTATCGTTACCATTCCAGACTTCTCTTTTCCCGCAGGCAGTATCTCGACTTCCTCAACCACAAGACTCCCGATCACAGACTCCCAAACAACGCCATCGTCATCGAGAACAAGAGTCGATGAAAACTCCTCTCCTGACAAAACCGATCTCCAGTTGAGTTTGACTAAATATTGCGCAGTTTTGATCAGATCCTCGACTGAATCTGCAAACTCCTGCTGGCTGTCCGGGGGGACCGCTGAAAGAAGAAGCAGGCTGAGCGACCCCGGGTCGGTTATATCTGTATGTACAAGCCTTACCGAATCGGGATCTGTAAGAGAATCCAGTACCTCCTTGAGCCTGTCGATACTTCCAATAACACCTTCGTACTTCCAGGACACAATCTCAATGACATTTCCAA
>LVBU01000275.1 GCA_001603185.1 Thermotogales bacterium Thermo_02
TTCATATTTGGAAGACGGAATAGCGGATACTTTGACATCCGAAAGCTCGACGGAACGAAAGTGCATGCTTCAGCAAGCTATAAGAAACTAAAGTTGTTAAGTAAAACAACATCCTTACTATGTGAAAGGAGGCAGGCGGCTTCCTCCCCACAGCTAAAGCAGGGGGTCTCCGCCGATTAATTCGATGATTAAGAAGAATTACTTGCTTGCTCCTGGTCCCACCCCGGTACCGATCGATATACTTCTAGAAGGAGCAAAGGATACGATTCACCACAGAACACCGCAATTCAAGAAGATCTTTGAAGAAGCAGTCAAAGGCACAAAGGAAGTCTTCCGAACCGAGAATGAGCTGTTCATACTTGCGTCTTCGGGAACCGGTGCTATGGAAATGGCTGTAACTAACATTGTGAATCCCGGTGAAAAGGTGCTGGTATTCAGCGTGGGTAAATTCGGAGAGAGATGGACGGAAATTGCCAAAGTCTTCGGCGCAAATGTGGTGCTTGTGGAGAGAGAGTATGGTGACTTCTACACTCCAGAAATGGTTGAAGAGGCAATTGAAAAGAATCCTGATGCAGTGGCTGTCCTGACAACACTAAGCGAAACTTCGACCGGAGCCGTTATGGACATCGAAGGAATAAGCAGAGTTGTTAAAGCTGCCGGAAAGTTGATCGCGGTTGATTGCATAAGTGGACTGGTCGCTGAACCTCTGGAGACAGATAAGTGGGGTCTGGATATAGTTGTCTCAGGTTCTCAAAAGGGATTCATGCTTCCTCCTGGCCTCGCGTATATCTCTTTAAGCAAAGCTGCCATAGAAAAGGCACAGACTACAAAATCCACCAGTTTTTATTTCAACTTGAAGAAATATCTTAAGGATCCGTTACCCTGGACACCGGCTGTAAACCTTATCTATCAGCAGAGAGCAGCAGTCGATATGCTCCTCAAAGAGGGAATGGAGAATGTCTGGGCACGCCATGCTGTAATGGGCAAAGCAACGAGAGAGGCTGTCAAAGCTATGGGTCTCGAGCTGTTCTCGAAGAGACCTGGCAATGTGCTTACGTCAGTAAAAGTTCCCGAAGGTGTTGACGGTGGAAAGATTGTGTCGATAATGAGAGATGAGTATGGAGTGACTATTGCCGGTGGCCAGGGAAGCATGAAGGGCAATATCTTCAGAATTGCCCATCTGGGTTATATGTCAGATTTCGATGTCGTGACAGCACTGACCGCTCTGGAAAAAGTCCTCAGAAGACTGGGATACAGTGTTGAGTTCGGTACTGGAACCAAAGTAGCGATGGAGATCTTCGAAAGGGAGGGTGTATGATGCTCAGGTTGCATGCCAACGATCCTCTCGACAAGACTGCCATGAAGATCCTTTCAGACAGCGGGCTCTTTGAGATAACTGCTGAAAACCTTGACAAAAAAAGCCTGTTAGAGCTAATGCCCGAAATCGAAGTGCTTGTTGTTCGGAGCGCAACGAAAGTTACTTCGGAAGTTATAGATGCCGGCAAAAAGCTCAAGCTAATTGCCAGGGCCGGTGTAGGTCTTGATAACGTTGATGCAGATGCAGCCGCAGCAAGAGGGATTTTAGTCAAAAACACTCCCGGAGCAAACGCAACCTCTGTTGCCGAGCTCACCCTTGGCCTTCTGCTTGGGTTAGTCAGGAGTATTCCGCGCGGAACTTATGGAACCAAGGAAGGGAAATGGGAAAAGAAGGAACTGAAGGGAAACGAGATATGTGGTAAAACGATTGGTCTGATTGGCTTCGGCGCGATCGGCAGGTCCGTTGCATCAATTGCTATTGCTTTTGGAATGAAGGTTGTCGTCTATGATCCTTACGTAAAGACTGCCGAGATGGATGTGACTCTAGTTGAATCTGTGGCAGAATTGCTTCCCTTGGTTGACGTGCTATCTCTTCACATACCTCTCACACCGGAAACGAAACATATTATTGGTGAGAAAGAAATCTCTATGCTGAAAGATCGAGCTATCATTGTCAATGTAAGTCGCGGTGGTACTATTGATGAACAGGCTCTCTATAACGGCC
>LVBU01000276.1 GCA_001603185.1 Thermotogales bacterium Thermo_02
CCCGATAGCTCTCTCAAATTGAGCAAAACACTCACCTCGAAGAGATTTTAGCACATTTGCCAGCCGAGTACCTCTACAAAGCTTATGAAAGGCGTATAACCTCCGGGAAGTGAGCCCCATCCTTTTTGACTATCTATCATACAGCCAGCAGGCAACGCTGTGGTCTTCACTGAGGGCGCGGCTAACGGGCTTCTGCTTGTCGCATATTTCGAGTCTATACGGACATCTTGGATGAAAAGGACACCCGGGAGGGGGATTTATAGGGCTTGGTGGTTCTCCCTCAAGGCGAACGTCCTGGAGTTTTCGATTCTCCGGACTCCAGTTTGGAATAGAAGCCATCAAAGCCTTGGTATAGGGATGCGACGGGTTATCGAAGAGCTCAGTAGCACTTGAGGCTTCGACAACGTTTCCCAGATACATAACCAGTATTCTGTCGCTCATGTGATGAACGACATCGAGATTATGAGATATGAAGATGTAGGAGATATGATTCTCCTCCCGCAGCTCCTGCAACAGATTTATTATCTGGCTCTGAACGGACACGTCCAGGGCCGAAGTGGGCTCGTCGCAGATTATGAGGCGCGGATTGACAGAGATAGACCGCGCTATAGCTATTCTCTGTCTCTGGCCTCCGGAGAACTCATGCGGGTATCTCTGCGCGTATTCCGGATAAAGACCGACTTTCATCAGCAACTCACTGACATACCCATCCATTTCGCTTGACGGTACGAGATTGTGGGCCTCGATAGGTTCGCGTATTATATCGCGCACGGTCATTCTCGGGTCCAGGGAATCGAAGGGATTCTGGAATATCATCTGCACGTCACGTCTGAATAGCGGTCTAACACTTCTATGAAGACCCTTGGATATGTCGTGTTCCCTGCCGCTTTCGTCGAAATAGGAGATGTTCCCGGCGGTAGGTTCGTAGATCTTCACAATAGTCCTGCCGAGAGTGCTCTTTCCGCAGCCGGACTCGCCGACGACGCCGATCGTCTCTCCTTTGCTGATTCCGAAATTGACGTCCTCCATGGCCTTGACGTGACCGACTACTTGAAGAAAGACGCCGGCCTTTATCGGAAAGTATTTCTTGAGTCTTTCTATCTGGAGTATCTTCATAACCTTTGATCCTCCCCGTACAGCCAGCACGCGGCAGTATGTGTTTCACTTATGGATATCTCGGGCGGGTCCTGTTCTCTGCAAAGCTCCATGGCGTGAGGGCACCTCGGGTTGAAGCGACAACCTTTTGGAAACTCGTGTGCCCTTGGCACATAACCCTCGACGTAAGGAAGCTTCTTCCCCTTGTACTCCCTTTTGACCCTGGAGTTAAGGAGCCCCCTTGTGTACGGATGCATAGGTGAATTGTATAGATCGCTGACCAAAGCCTTCTCAACGATCTTTCCGGCATACATGACGTGGACTCTGTCTGAAAGCTCTGCCACAACACCGAGATCGTGAGTTATGAAGATAATTGAACTGTCAAACTCTTTCTGTAGATCCCTCATGATATTCAGAACCTGAGCCTGTATGGTCACGTCGAGCGCGGTAGTTGGCTCGTCGGCGATTATTATCTCGGGATTGGTTATCAGAGCCATTGCTATCATTATTCTCTGAAGCATTCCGCCGCTCATCTCATGGGGATACTCTCTGTATCTCTTCTCCGGTTCGGGGATATTGACCTTTCTCAGGACCGATATTATCTCCTCTCTGGTCTTTTGATCGTCCCACTCCATATGGGCCTTCGCGACTTCCGTGAGCTGATAGCCTATCGTGAAGAGAGGATCGAAAGTTGACATCGGCTCCTGGAAGATCATACTGATCTCTTTTCCCCTTATGTTTCTGTACTCCTTGTTTGACATTCCAACAAGATTCCTGTCTCTATAGAGGATCTGACCCTCTACCAGAGCCGGCGGCACTTTCACAAGTCCCATAACGGTCTGGACAGTAACGCTCTTACCACAGCCGGACTCGCCGACAAGCGCGAGGATTTCGCCTTTCATCATCTCAAAGCTGATACCATCAACCGCCTTAACTACTCCGTCTGGTGTTCTGAAGTAAGTCTTGAGATCTCTGACATCTAGAATTTTGCTCATACCTTTTCCACCGCCCTGTAAGGATCTACGGCATCTCTAAGAGCGTCTCCCACAAAGTTGAAGGAGAGGACGGCGAGGATAATGAAGATGCCGGGGATCATCAGCCATGGATGAGACTCGAGTTCCGAAAGAGACTGAGCCTGTTTTAGCAGCAGCCCCCAGCTGGTCATCGGTTCCTTTATTCCGAGCCCCAGAAAGCTTAGCGCGCTCTCTCCAAGAATCATTCCGGGAATTGAAAGCGTCGAGACGACTATCAGATAGCTTATGGTGTTCGGCACAAGGTGACGCGTGATAATTTTCATGTTGGAGACACCCGACACCTTCGCAGCCAGGACGAACTCCTTCTCTCTGAGACTGAGCACCATTCCCCTCACGACCCTTGCGACTCCCATCCAGCCTATAAGCGAGAGGACGGTCACTATCCCAAAGTAAACCCACGTGCTTGGCCAGTTAGGGGGTAGAATGGTGGCCAGCGCAAGCCAGAGAGGAATCCTCGGGAAGGACCTCAGAAGTTCTATAAGTCGCTGAATCAAAACATCGGTCATCCCTCCATAGAAGCCGGAGAGTGATCCGACGATCGCTCCGATGAAGACACTTATGAAAGTCCCGATGAGACCTACGCTCATCGAAACTTTGCCTCCGATCAGCACTCTCGAGAAGAGATCTCTGCCGAATCGATCGGCGCCAAACAGCAGGATCATTGCCCTGTCTGTCGATGCTTCTACACCGAAGAGATGAAGATCTGTCTTGAAGATTCCCCAGAATTTGTACTCCTCACCCCTTACAAAGAGCTTTATCGGTATTATTTCGCTTCGGTCTTCAGTAAACTCCAGACGATACGTTACCGGATTTCGAGTTCTGGTAATGGGATATATAAACGGACCTCTCCATTTTCCTTCATCATCGAAGAACCTGATCTTTGATGGGGCAGCGTACACGAAGTTTCTGTGGGATGTCATGTAATTATAAGGAGCGATAAAGTCCGAGAAGATCACAATAAAATATATCACTCCTAGCATTATAAGGCCCAGCACCCCGAGTTTGTGTTTGAAGAAGTTCCTTATTATTCTCTTCCTGGTTCCTTCCATGGTGCTCACCTCAGCTCATCCTGATGCGGGGATCGAGAACGGCGAGAGCAATATCGGCCAGCAGGTTCCCGATCTGGGTAATGAAGGCGATAAACATTAGAAAGGTCATTACCAGATACTGGTCATGATTGAGCAGCGCATTATAGAAGAATGGACCCATAGTTGGTAAGTTGAGCACTATGGCCGTTATTATCGTTCCGCTGAATACGTTCGGCAGTTCCGTCCCTGCGATACTTACCATTGGATTGAGAGCGTTCTTTATTGCATGCTTTCTTACAGTCTTTTCATCGAGTCCGTGAGCTCTCAGTGATGTTATATATGGTGAGGAGACTACATCGAGCATATTTCCCCTCATGACTCTCATAAGACCTGCGAGGCCGCTCATACCGACAACAATCAGAGGCATCCAGAGATGACTCAATAAGTCCAGCAGCTTTGCGAGGCTGAAAGGGGCGCCGACAAACTGAGGAGAAAAAAGTCCGCCAATCGACGTAGCGCCCATTTGTAGCATTAAGTACATCAGCATCAGAGCCATGAAGAAGTCCGGTATAGACAACCCTATAAACCCGATTACCGTGAGCGTATAGTCGCCGAAAGAGTAAGGGTGCAGCGCCGAGTAAATTCCCATGGGAACTGCAAGTAGCCACTGGAAGACTATGGCACCCAGTGCAATGAAGATAGTCCAGCCCATGCGTTCCCAGATTAGCTCGCCGACAGGCCGCTGAAAGGCAAAGGAGTAGCCGAAATCTCCCCTGGTCACTATTCCCTTCACCCAGTTCAGATATCTTATATAGCCGGGATCGTCGAGCCCGAGATTCTTCTTCAAGAGCTCTATCTGAGCCGGAGATATTCTTGGATTGTCCAGATACTGGCTGACGAAATCTCCCGGTTGTAGCTCGGTTATCAAGAAGCAGATAATCGAGATCAGAACCATCATGGGAATCATGATAAGCAATCGTCTCACTATGAACGACCACATCTTATTCCTCCAGAAAGAAAGCGCGGGAGGTCTTTCTACCTCCCGCAAAGTCTATTAGCTAATTCTTGAAAACAGTCCAGGATGCGTAAGAGAGAAGTCCTTCGGCATTCTGCTCGACGTTACCCAGAGATTTGTTTGCCGCAGAAAGGTTCATTCCCTTGCAAACAAAGATTACCGGGAGGTACTCGGCATAGATCTCCTGCCATTCATCGTAGAAGGTCTTTCTGACTGTAGGATCCATTGCTATTTGACCCTTTTCGAAGAGATCATAGACTCTCTTTTCCCAGTCAAGCATATTCTCGAAGATAGGAGCGTTGGTTTCGGGATTTCTCGTTGTTCTGTGCCAGTAGTAGAGCTGTGTACCGGGCTGCCATATAGCCTTTCTCAACTGTGGATCAGGTTGATTTCCGAATGCTCTGATACCGGCCTCGAAGTTTCCGGCTCCGAACATCTGTCCCACGAGAGAGCTGTCAAGTATCTGCAGATTTGCCTTTACTCCAATTTTTTCAAGATCCTGAGAGAAGATATAGGCTACATCCTGATACTCCTGGGGCGCACTCTGAACGGTTATGACGAATTCGAACTTGCTGCCGTCCGGATACTGCCTGAAGCCGTCTCTATTCAGATCTTTCAGATTGAGCTTGTCAAGGATTTCGGCTGCCTTCGCCAGATCGAATGGTCTTCGGATCTCTTCAATCTTGGGATTGTAGAAGGCCTTATTTGCAGGCAGTACGGGAACTCCGCCCAGAACTGCAAGGCCATTGTAAACTTCGTCGATGACTCTCTCTCTATCGACTGCGAATTCCATAGCCTGGCGGAACTCGGTCGTCTTGAAAAGTTCCTTCAGCTTCGGATTATCGGTATCGAAGTTGAACGCGATGTGTATGGGACTCGGGGTGGGCTGGGTAGGTTCGGCCAGGAATACCCTGAATGGGCCGCCGGCCAATTCCCGCTCTTTCAAGGTCGGGAAATCTCTCGCCGATACTGCAGTGTAGTCGATCTCGCCCGCCATGAACTTTGCCAGTCTTACCTGAGCGTCGCTGACAACTAGATACTCTAGCTTATCTACATAAGGAAGAGCGTTACCGTACACATCGACTTTCCAGTAGTTTGGATTCTTTGTCATAACGACCTTCTGATCGGTTATGTATTCGGTGATCATGAAGGGGCCATTTGCGGGAATCTCTGCAGGGAGAGTGTTCGTAAGCCAGACATCATTGACGGAATCCAGCTTTTCCTTGTCTATCTTGCTCTCCAGAGCGTGCGCAGGATAGATATAAGCGTGTGATAGAACGGTGAAGAAAGCGGCGTATGGAGCCGGTAAGGTCGCCTTCACCGTGCGCTCGTCGATCTTCTCCCAGATGACCAGCTCTCCTTCGATTGTGAAACGCGCAATGGAGTTGCCTCTGGCGACCGGGTTCATCACGAAGTAATTGAAAGTGAAGAGAACGTCGTCCGCAGACACGGGGGTTCCGTCCGACCATTTGACATCCCTTAGATGGAAGATTACCTCTTTGTTGTTCTCTGAGACTTCCCAGGACTCTGCTAGTGCGGGTCTTATGGCGTTAGTTACCGGATGCGGCTCGACCAGACCGACAAGCATCTGGCCCGCTACCGAATAAGCGTTCGAATCTAGAGTCCCGTAGAAGTTGAACGACTGTGGAGCTCCGCTAAGTGCCAGATAGAGGGTACCTCCCATTTTCGGATTGCTGTTTGGAGTCAGCATTTCGTCTTCCACAAACGGTGCCGCCAGAACCATTACGGCACAAAATACTGTGAGAATCACTAAAAAGATACGTCTCACGCTAAAACCTCCTTTTTGTATTAACTCTCCCGCCAGGGAGATCATGGCAAAGCCAACTTTCCCAGAACAACTCTTCCTTTCGCACCGGTCACCGAAGGGACATTCGCCCCGACACCGTTCAGAAATTCCTGACCGAGAACGGCCATTCCCATAGCCTCTTTCGCCTGAAGGAATACTCGATCGGGTATCACTACTTCAAATCCGCTTAGGAGCCTTAAATCCTCAACCAAAACGGGGTTTAAAGCTCCACCTCCAGTAACTACAATGCGCTTCCCCAAAGACAAATAAGAGTTGATACTCTCCACCAGCTGATGAACAGTGAATCTTACGAGTGTCCTGACGAGGTCTTCCGGCTTACCATATTCGATTCCGTCTAGAAAGGCTTCATTGTAGATTTCTCTTCCAGTCGATTTTGGTGGCTTTCTCAAAAAATAAGATCTATCCCTCTCTATAAGCTTTTCCAGAAGTCTCTCATCGACCTTTCCACGTGACGCAATCAGACCGTTCCGATCGAAGTCGATATCGAAGAAACGCTTCACCGTCAAATCTATAAGGCAATTGGCAGGACCGCTGTCGAAAGCTACTACTCTTTCGAAATCTTCGGATACATAAGTAACGTTTGCGATACCGCCCAGATTAACCGCATAGGTACCCTCATCGAAGTAAATCCAGTCAAAGTAGGGTATTATGGGAGCGCCTTCGCCGCCCGCGACCATGTCCTTCTTTCTGAAATCAAAGACGACTGGCAGTCCGGTTTCGTATGACACGATGTCCGCCTCTCCGATCTGAAGAGTCGCCCCTATCGATGGATCATGATAGACCGTCTGGCCGTGATAAGCGATTATGTCCACACTTTCGTCAGTCGAATTCAGAAAGTGTCTTATGTACTCCGCATGTTTTCTTCCTATGGAGAAGTTCATCGAATTCACCCGGTCGACGCTCGAATTAACCGGATTATAGGTTCTTATGACCTCATCCTGGAAGCGTTTATCAAAGCTTGCGGAGGAATGCTTGAGCAATTCAACTCTCATAGCCTTACCGGTTCCGATACACCTGGTAAGCGCTATTTCGAGACCATCTGCGGAAGTGCCGCTTATAACGCCGAGAATGTTTCTGGTATCGCTGGATAGAATTCCATAAAAATCATTCCAGAAACTCATCCAAGACCTCCGAAAACTAGATTATGCAGCTTTTGTCTTATAATCTGCATCTGAGGTATCGTGTCTCTTCTGCTTATGTTGGTCCTGTTAGTCAGAAATATCACATAAAGCCCGCTCTGAGGATCTACCCAGATAGACGTGCCGGTGAATCCTGTGTGACCATAGGCATCCTCTCCGAGAATGTCTCCGGCACTTGAACCTTTAGAGGGGGACATCCAGCCAAGATGGCGGCTGCTATCTCCCAGCACGACCGTCTCACTCACAAAGCTTTCGAAAACTCTGGACGGAATCAATCTCGCATACATTAGACCGTTCACAAACTTGAAAAGATCAGTCGCCGTAGAAAACAGCCCGGCGTTACCGCTCACTCCGCCCAGATAGTAGGCTAGCTCGTCGTCAGGCAGCCCTTTGAGCGTCTTGCCTTCTCTTTCGCTGGTAGGAGCAATCACCCGTTCTTCATCGGGAAGAAAGGTAGAGTCTTGCATCCCCAGAGGGGCGAAGATTTCGTCGGAACAGAAACGATCGAACTTTTGAGACGTTACCTTCTCGACTACGGCCATAAGAGTTATGAAGTTCAAACACGAGTACTCGATCTTCTCCATAGTTTTGGCAACGGGATCAAGACTGATAATCGACCTGAGAAGCTCTTCTCCTTTCAAATCT
Organism: Thermotogales bacterium Thermo_02; assembly: GCA_001603185.1. Taxonomy (GTDB): domain Bacteria; phylum Thermotogota; class Thermotogae; order Petrotogales; family Kosmotogaceae; genus Mesotoga. The sequence continues at coordinate 7,785 of LVBU01000276.1, forward strand.
CGCCAGGCCTCGGAGTATGGTTGCATACCCGAGGTATGCGTCAGCAGATGATAAATGGAAATATCCTTTTTCTTATCGGAGACTTCGAAGAAATCACCGAGCGTGTTCCAGAGCGAGAGTTCTCCTCCGGAGACCAGAAGCATGACGGCAGTAGTCGTAGCAACGACCTTTGTCATACTTGCAAGATCGTACATAGTGTCAAGTCTAGTCGGCGTGTTGTCGTTGATGGCCACAGTCCCATATGCCTTTGAATATAGAATCTGGTCATCCCTCCCGACAACGAGTGTGCCGCCCGGATAGATTCCCCGTTCTATTCCTGCCAAAACCACTCTGTCTATCTTGTCCCATATCATCGTATTAATCGGCGGAGACCCCCTGCTTTAGCTGTGGGGAGGAAACCGCCTGCCTCCTTTCACATAGTAAGGATGTTGT
>LVBU01000277.1 GCA_001603185.1 Thermotogales bacterium Thermo_02
TGCCTGATGAGATGTCCATTTTGCGGTAGCGATTCCACAAGGGTTCTTGATTCTAGACCGACCGAAGATCGTTCTTCGATAAGGCGCAGGCGTGAGTGTGAAAACTGTGAAGGCAGATTCACGACTTATGAAAGATATGAGAGGTTACCTTTCTTTGTGATAAAGAAAGACAATAGAAGAGAGAAGTTTAATCGAGAGAAGGTTATGAACGGCTTGCTTAGAGCGTGTGAAAAGCGGCCTATATCTCTTGACAGGCTTGGTATGATTGTCGATTCTATAGAAGACGAAGTTACGAAGTCAGGGAGGCACGAAGTGCCTTCAAAGGAGATCGGTGAGATGATAATGGCGAAACTAAAGTCTCTAGACCGAATTGCCTACGTGAGATTCGCGTCTGTTTACAAGGAATTTAGGGACCTTGATCGTTTCATGGATATAATAAGAGAGCTAAAAGACGATAGAGAGAATTGAATGGAGGGATCAGAAGCGTGAAGAAGAAGGCTATATACCTCACTCAAGAAGGCTACAACAGAATGAAAGAAGAGCTCGAAAACCTTAGAAAGAAGCTAATGTATGACATTGCCGAGAGAATAAAGGAAGCGAGAGAACTCGGAGATCTCAGTGAGAATAGCGAGTATGATGAAGCGAAGAATGAACAGGGAAGAATCGACAGTCGCATAAAGCAACTTGAAGAAATACTTAACAATGCAGAGATTATTGAAGATGATGGCGACATGAGCTCTGTGAAGCTGGGTCATATAGTCGAACTTCAGAATATGGAGACCGGTGAGAGATCAGAGTTCAGAATCGTAAACGCTCAAGAAGCCAATATTTTCGAAGGAAAGATCAGTTCTGATTCTCCGATTGGTAAAGGCGTGCTTTCTCACAAGGTCGATGAAGTCGTTCGTATCAAGACTCCCTCCGGATGGGCAAAATACAAGATTCTTACCATCGGTAAGTAAAGGGGGTATGACATGAGTGAAGAAACAAGGAGGCAGCGGCTCGATGAAATAGAGCAGATGAGGCATGAAGGTATAGAGCCTTACCCGTATCGTTTTGACAAGACTCACACTTCGACCCAGCTGCTCAACGATTACGCCAGTCTGGAGAACTCTCAGACCCTGGAAAACGTGGAAGTCCGGACTGCCGGTAGAGTTGTCGCCCTCAGAAACCATGGCAAGTCGTCTTTCTTTGTTATAAGGGACTTCTCCGGGCGAATCCAGTCATATATTAGGCTGGACGCGGTTGGCAAAGAGAGGTTCGAGGTGTTCAAGAGATTCGTGAATATCGGTGATTTTGTTGGTGTTGTAGGTTTTCCTTTCAAGACTCATACCGGAGAGATATCCATATTCGTCAAGGAGTTCGAGATACTCTCCAAAGCGATAAGAACCATGCCTGAGAAGTGGCATGGCATAAAAGACAAAGAGATAATCTACAGACAGAGATACGTGGAAATGCTCTCAAGTGATGAATCTTTGAAGCGCTTTCAGATTCGTTCAGAGCTTTTCGGACTGATAAGGGGATTTCTGGCGGAGAGAGGTTTTCTGGAAGTTGACACTCCTATGCTCCACTACCTAACTGGAGGCGCTTCGGCAAGGCCTTTCGAGACAAAGATAAACGTCTTCGAGTCACGCATGTTTCTCAGGATCGCAGAAGAGCTGTATCTGAAGAGGTATCTAGTTGGAGGTTTTGAGAAGATTTTCGAGATCGGGAAGAACTTCCGAAATGAAGGGATTTCGTACAAACACCATCCCGAATTCACCATGATGGAACTTTACTGGGCCTACGCAGACTATAACGACATTATGGAGATCACCGAAGCAATGATAAACCATGTTGTCCTGAACCTTACAGGTTCGACCAGCATAGTCTATCAGGGGAAGACAATAGATTTCTCCAGGCCCTGGAGAAGAGTGAAGATGGCCGACTTTATACGGGAGAATCTAGGAGTGGACATTCTTGAAGACTCCGATGAGAGGCTCATAGATATCCTCAAGCTCAACAATAGCGAACCGGAGATGAAAGAGCGAGGCCATCTAGTTGAGAAACTATGGGACCTGGTTGAACACAAGCTGGTCAACCCAACCTTTGTGACGGAACACCCGGTCATTATCTCGCCACTCTCAAAGATTCACCGTGAAGACAGTCGGGTGACAGAGAGATTCGAGCTTATTATTAGTTCTATGGAAATGGCGAATGCGTTTAGTGAATTGAACGATCCGATCGAACAGTACAGTCGTTTCCTTCATCAGGCCGGATTAAGAGCTGCCGGCGACGAAGAGGCACAGATGATGGATGACGATTTCATCAGGGCACTGGAGTATGGTATGCCTCCGACGGGCGGGCTAGGAGTCGGTTGGGATAGAATACTTATGCTGGTTACCGATTCGCCCTCGATCAGAGATATTATCCCGTTTCCTCTGGTAAGACCCATTTCGTTCGAGGAAGAAGAGGCCGACCAAAGCGAAAAAAACCAGGAGTGATTAAGTGAGTCTTTATGAGAAGATACAGAGTGATATCAAAGAGTCTATGAAAACGAAAGATTCGTTGCGCACCAACACGCTTAGATCAGTCGTCGCAGCGGTGAAGAATTTTCTTGTTTCTTCCGAGAGCTCGCGTAAGGAACAGCTCACCGACGATATGGTAATCTCTTTCGTCGCAAAGGAAGTTAAGCGCAGGGAAGAGTCCATCGAGGCCTATTCAAAAGCGGGAAGAGAAGACCTGGTAGAGCAGGAGACAAGAGAGATGAAGATACTCAAGAGTTATCTTCCCGAGGAAATGAGTGAGGAGCAGATACGCTCGACGGCCCTCAAGACTATTGAGGATCTCAAAGCAACAGGTCCTTCAGATCTAGGGAAAGTCATGCGAGAGCTAATGATTCGGTTGAAAGGAAGGGCCGATGGAAAGACTACCAATAAAATCGTAAGGGAACTACTCGAAAGCAGATGAAAGTGAGCTTTCTAACTGCCGAGATCGGTAGTACTACAACTGTTCTGACTGCTTTTTCGAGCAACGCTTCCGGGAAGCTGGAGTACGTTGGTCAGGGAGAGTCTTACACTACTGTAAATGAAAATGACATTATAATCGGCATAGAGAGAGCGATGAGCTCCTTGAAGAAGAGTGTCGGCGAGCAAAGCCTTGATTGGGAGGTTTTCTTGGCTTCCTCAAGCGCTGCTGGCGGTCTCAAGATGACTGTTCACGGTCTAGTATATGAGATGACCGTAAGAGCAGCCAGAGAAGCAGCACTGGGAGCAGGCGGAGTAATAAAGCTTGTCACGGCGGGGAAGCTTTCCAGCAGAGACGTTCGAAAAGTGAGCGCGGAACAGCCGCGTCTGATCCTTCTCGCCGGAGGTGTTGACTTTGGTGAAGAAGAGACGGTCATCCACAATGCTCATCTTCTGAGAGATATAGACAGAGGAATTCCCATAGTTTACGCAGGCAATAAGGCGGCTGCCGAAGAGATTATGGAGATACTCTCAGACCCATCGAGAGAGCTTTACTTTGTCGAAAACGTGTATCCAAGAATCGATGAGCTGAATGTCGAACCAACGAGGAGAGTAATACGTGAGGTCTTCTCGAAGAATATTGTTAAGGGACCGGGAATGGAGAAGATATATTCTATTGTCAATCAACCGGTGATTCCAACTCCGGCCTCCGTCATGTTGGCTGCCGAGTTGTTGGCAGAGAGAATGGAAGACGTTCTGGTAGTGGATATTGGGGGAGCCACAACTGACGTCGATTCGGTAACAGATGGAGACCCGGAAATATCAAGAATGTTGATTTCTCCGGAACCGCGCTCAAAAAGAACTGTGGAAGGAGATCTTGGGGTCTTCGTAAACGCAAGCCATGTTGTAGATTATTTAGGTATAGAAACCCTCGAAAGAGAGTTCTCTTCACTTCAAAGCCTCATGAAAAATATCTCGCCCTATCCGGAGACAGTTGAGGCTGAAAGATTTGCCGCAAGACTCGGCAAGTACTGTTTTGAGACTTCTATAAGACGTCATGCAGGACATATAAGGAATCTATACGGCCCTACCGGAAGAGTCGATGTGGCTTATGGTAAGGATCTAACGGCTGTGAAGTCTGTGATAGGAACAGGCGGCATACTTTCAAGGTCGAGACACAGTTCAGAGATAATGGGCGATATCGCTTCAATGGCTGAAAGGCATCAGAAAGAGCTGCTGCCTGGCTTGGACGTAAGGATTTTCAGAGACAGACACTACATCTTCGCTGCGCTAGGTCTCCTGTCGACTGTCGATCATACCGCAGCTCTCGATCTTATCGAGGCGACTCTTGAAGAGCTGTGACAATCATGAGCCTCAGTAGCTGTTGACAGCGACAACACAGGGTGATAGAATCTCCATGAGTGCGGGTGTAGCTCAGTTGGTAGAGCATCAGCTTCCCAAGCTGAGGGTCGCGGGTTCGAGTCCCGTCGCCCGCTCCAGTTACTTCTCGACTTCATAGATCATCACTGTGGCCTTCCGTAACCTGACCAGCTCAATCAACTTCAAACCCAGACACCCGCTCAAATAGCTACCAAGATTCATGCTGCCGCTACATAAGATTGGCTCATAGGTTAAATGAAGTTCGTCAACCAGACTCTTCGACGCAAAGGCCGCAAAGGTTTCGGCCCCTCCGATGAGACATACCTGTGAAATGCCTTCTTTTTTCAGTTGTTCAAGCAGTGACACCGGATCTGATGACAGGAATCGCAGGTTCTCTCTCTCAGTTTTTCTGTAGGCGTCGGGATTTCTGGTCCATACTATGTTTAGCCTTTCAGGCAGAGGCCTTCCGATTGCTTCGTGGGTCTTTCTGCCCATTATCACCGTACCTATCTTCATTGTGAGCTCTTTGAAGTAGATCTTGTCTTCTCTGGAAGTCCAGTCAACCCTGTCGTCAGCCGAGAGGGCGATTGTCCCATTGACTGTCGTGGCGAACACTGCTATCACTTTCATCTGCGATCCTCCTACCTGGCATTGTGTGTCTTACAATCGCCTCTGAGCGTGGTAGTATTGCATCCAGTTCTTCATTTATCACTATTGCGCCTTTGCTTGGTCTCTCATCAAAGCTCATCTGCAAATCTTTTCCGGGCTCAAGGACAACTTTTTCTGAATCATCGAAGGAGACAGAGATCTCTTCAGACCGCTCATTTCTGACTCTCAGGAGACCTCCAGAGTAGTCGAAGGAGAATCCAAAACTTTCCATCCGATCACTGTATATGTTGAAGTCTATTTCTAGAGGTATTCTGATGGAGATAACTTCGACAAAGTCCTTTGTATAGTTTCTGAGTATCCCCGGATACTCAAACCATTTTCCGCCCCTGAATATCTCGACCACGACCCATGAACCCACTAGTCTTTCCAGAACGGGATCGTAAGAGTTTCCCACGTAATCGAAAACGCCTTCTCCCACCTTCTTCATGTAGACCTGATTCTGCGAAATAATGGAGCTTCTCATTGCGAATTTGCCAAGAAAAAGACTGAAAGTGTCCGTAATTGCGTCTCTTACTGCAGCAAAGAAGTTTCTGATACACTTTCTGATTGAGAAGAGCCAGCCCTGCTTGAAAACAAGGCTCTTGACGCCACGCCTCTTTCTGTCTTCCTGGGAGAGATCGCTAACCAGTCTGAAGATACCCGATAACGTCTGGTATTCTGGTTTATAGATAATGAATCCCGTTTCTTCATGATCGATATTGCAGTGGGGACTATCGTACTGAAGAAAGAAGCCGGTGCTTTCGAGNNAAGATGATTATTATAGTTATCGTAAAGGGATCCATTTCGCACCTCCATCTCTGGAATTCTAACCTTTTTTTTCTGAATGGGCAAACAACCTGGTACCTCCATTTGTCCTAACTGTGTTATTCTTCTAAGTGATGGGGAGGTTGAGTACGATTAAGA
>LVBU01000278.1 GCA_001603185.1 Thermotogales bacterium Thermo_02
ACTACGAAGAACATCTGGACCTTTTCGATGAGACTGCGGAATACGACGAATCACTTCTGCTAAGCGTTATAGACGGAGATGTACTTACGGTTGTCCGTCACGAGACCCTGAATCTCATCGAAGTTATACGACTCACAGGTATTGACACTCCCGACAGCAAACACTCGGAAGAGGCGATCGCACAGTTCGGACTGGAGTCATCGCGTTTCGCGAAGATCATGCTTGAAAACAGAAGAGTCTTTCTCTCTTATGATTCGCTGGCAAGAGACAGTTACGGGCGATACTTCGCCTATGTCTGGATCCCGGCGAGCTATGAAGGCGAGACGCATTATGTCCTTTTCAATCTTCTCTCGGTCGCGAACGGCTACGCCCGGGTATATTCGAGACACCCGTTCAACGATCAATATATGGAGGCGTTCGCGGAAGTTGAAAGGCTTGCAGGACTTGACAGAAAGGGATTGTGGAGAGATGAAAGCTTTGCTGTTACACCGCCCGAACCTATTTACAATCCTGTTGTGTACATAACGAGGACCGGAGAGAAGTATCACCAGACACATTGCCAGCATCTTCTCCAGAGCAAGATACCGGTAACGCTTTCAGAGGCAGTTCAGATGGGCTATGAACCATGCAGCGTGTGTAAGCCCGCTGTCGTGTATATTGGGTATTGAGGGTTGAGTCTATCTAAACAATCTGATCGAGGATTGAGAACGAATAGATGTAAGAATATGCAAAAAAATGGAGTCCCTATTTCTCCACTTAGCTGTCCTCTGAAGCAGCTTGTTCTGCTTCATTTTCTTTCAGTTTAAGGTATTCTGCCCTGAGATCTGCTAGAAGTTTCCCTTCACTGTTTCTCCAACTTGTCCAACCGTTCACGGTTTTTCGGTCGCTACCGGCGTCTTGTATTCCTAGAAGTGCGGCATAAGTGGGGCTTTTGAACTTTCTACCCAAAACCTCTAAACTCCCATCCTCCGTTACAACTGCTTTGTATTTCCTCTGATTACCGCCTCTCGGTCTGTATCTCATTACTAACTCATCACCAACAGCTAAAAGACCGGCATCAAGAAGATCAGCAAGCGAGACGTCATAGGAATCTATACCAGATTTCGGTTTCGACTTCTCTTCTGTGGTATCAAGGATTGGTCGATACTCTTCTGGGATTTCATACGCCACATTCTCAGGGACACCAAATTCGATGAATTTTCTAACAAGCCAAAGTCTCACATCATTGCGCAATGTCGTGGCCCATTCTTTCAAATCTTGTGAAATTCTATCAATTGGTATCCCAACTATGGGCGATCTGCTTAGAATTTCTCCAAGCACCCTTCTAATATCGATTTCTTTGATTTTCTCTTCTCTAAACTTCTCCTTCACATCGTCGGATTCATTAAAAGTCTGAATAACAATATCTTCGATTATCTGCCGGCTTTCGGGTGTTGTCACTGCTATTATCTGTTTTGATACTTGGGGTGCTATATGACTCCATACACTGTGATGAACAAGCTCGACTTCGACTACATACCAAGATCGAGAAGCCAGATCTATTGAGAATCCATCAGGTACAGTGCCAAATCCATCTCTTGTTCTGATCAACGTTTTAGGGATAAATATCGAGGAAGAACCGAAAAAATATTCTGCGTTTTCAATAACAACGTTTTCAATTTCCTGTTCATTGTCAAATTCGGCCTCAATGAACTTTTTTTCATTCATTACTATCATTCTTTTCTCCTCCAGAACGACAAACCCACCGACCGCTATGGAAGACTAGCACAATAGCGGCCGTGTGGAGTGATTTGCCCTAAATCCTTTTTGGTCAAGGTAGCTTTTCAAGTTCTAGTTCTTCGAGAAATTCGTTATGCCTATTCTTTGCTTCGCTAATCCGGCTTTCAAGTGAATTTAACTCCTGATTTACAGCCTCAATATCTACCGGTTCCTCCTGCACAGCGGTACTGACATAGCGCGATATATTGAGATTGAAATCGTTTTCTTCGATCTCCTCCATTGATACCCTGCGAGAGTAGCGTTCTTCCTCTTTGCGGTTCTGGTAAGTATCTATAATCTTGTCAATATCCTCTTGACGTAGTACATTCTGGCGCTTGCCTTTTTCGTAGTGTTCGCTGGCATTTATGAAAAGCACGTCATCGAACTTCTTACATTTCTTCAATACCAAAATACACACCGGTATTCCTGTCGAATAGAAGAGATTTGCCGGAAGTCCGATAATGGTGTCAATGTTGCCGTCCTGAAGCAGCTTTTTGCGGATCTTGGCTTCCGCATTGCCGCGAAATAGCACCCCATGCGGTAAGATGATCGCCATGGTGCCCTCGCGGTGCAGAAAGTGGAATCCGTGAAGCAGAAAGGCGAAATCGGCGGCGGATTTTGGAGCTAGGCCATAGCCCTTGAAACGGAAGTCCTCGGCTAGCTCCTCGTTAGGTTCCCAGCGGTAGCTGAACGGAGGATTAGCCACCACTGCATCGAACTCGATCTTCTTGGCGGGGTTCTCCTCACGCAACAGCGGCCACTCGTTGAGCAAAGTGTCGCCGTGGAAGATCTCGAACTCGGTATCCTTGAGACCATGCAGCAGCATATTCATTCGGGCCAGGTTGTAGGTTGTGATGTTCTTCTCCTGGCCGCAAAGCTTCCCGACTCCGTTCTTACCCATGCGCCGACGTACGTTGAGGAGCAGCGAACCCGAACCGCATGCAAAATCAAGTACCATGCCAAGCTTCTCGCGGCGGCCAGAAGCCGGATCCTGGGCGTCGAGCGAGACGATTCCGGACAGGACACTAGAAATCTGCTGCGGGGTGTAGAACTCGCCCGCCTTCTTACCGCTTCCGGCGGCGAACTGGCCAATGAGATACTCGTAGGCGTCTCCCAAAAGGTCCCGGTCTTGCGGAAACTCCGCCAGCCCCTCTGCGATCTTCTGAAGGATGACGCATAACCTCTCGTTACGTTGTTTGTAGCTCTTACCAAGTTTTTCCGAGTCGAGATTGATCTCCGAGAACAGGCCCTGAAAGCTACTGGAAAAGGATTCATTTTCGATAAAACTAAAGCCCTCTTGCAACGTATGTAGCAGCTCGGCATCCTGGGTGCGTGCCTTCTCGGCGATACTACTCCATAGATACTCGGGTTTGATCACGTAGTGCACCTTGCGGCGCATAACGTCTTCGAACATCGCAATGTCATTGTGGTTTTGCCCGTACCACACCACCAGCGGCGAACGGCGGTCACTCTCATCGAGCAGGGGCCAGTCTGTGCCCAACTCTCTTCTTCCTGCCTCTTCGAAGTTGTTCGAAAGATAACGTAAGAACAGAAACGACAGCATGTAGTCTCGGAAATCATCGGCATTCATCGAGCCGCGTAATTTGTCGGCAATGGCCCAGAGGGTCTTGCCTAAACGGATTTGATCTTTATCGGTCATACACTGGCCTCCTAACTTACCGCTTCAGGGAAAAGTTCCGGATTGAAGCAGTAGCTTCTCATGAATTCCCCGAGAATTTTGCGGAAGATATCCTTGTTTTCGTTCATCATCTCCACGGGCTCGAACAGAGAGTAGTCTCCGTGGCTGAGCAAGTTTACATAACGTGTGCGAAATGCGCCATCCTCGTCGTCGGATTGGCGTCTGATGATGTCACCAAAGTTTTCGAAGCCGTGGAAGGTCGCCGCCTTCTCCAGGATGCAGCGCAGGATCGTGAAGTGATAAGTATATAGCCGATCCGACTCCGCAGCCTTGCACAGCTCCTTAAGCATGGCTACGTGGTAGAACCTGGGCGTGTCCGAGGTATCACGCAGATTAAAGCCGGAATCGTCATGATTCAGAAAATAGCGCTGCGCCTTTTTCATCTCGTTGCACAACACACTGAAGAACAGCGTGTGGTGAGACGAGATCACAGCCTTTATCCGATTTTGCCCTTTGAGCATGTGCGCCAGATGCGCGGCCACGGCAATGGCGTTGTTTTCGTCCAGCGAGGAGATCGGGTCGTCAATGTAGAGATATTTAACCCAGTCGTAAGCTTCCTGCCCGTCAATGGCGAACTGGGCGATGGCGAGGAAGAAGCGCCAGATGAACATATTCTCCTCGCCGCGGGAAATCTTGATGTTGTCATGCCGAGCGGTCGCATAAGTGCCATCTTTCTCCAATACGCGCTCGTCGCGGAAAAAGCTGATCGTGCCCGCCTTGTAGTCTATCACGAAATCAAAATCAGAATAGCGATACAATAAAGGGCGAATACGATTTTCCAGCTCCAGATCCGAAAGACCGCTAAAGAACTGCGAGGTAGTATTCATCTTGAGTACCCGTTCGCTGTCGTTCTCCAGATCGTTGTCCCAGCTGAAAAGATCCTCGGTGAAGGCATTGAAATAGAGGGTGTCGCGCGCAACGACCTCGCCATCGTCATTACGCTGCTTACCCTGCTCCTTAAATGCCATGGAGAGACGTGTTTTGCCGGTTCCGTTGTAAGCGAAGATGAGCGTGACCTTCTTCTCGAGGCTACGTAGGTGTCCTGCCAGGTCGTCGAAGTTGGCAAAGCTCTGGATGGTGTCGTTCGCTGGCATGGCTTAATCCACCTCCTGAGGGAATAGCTGCTGCATCAAACCTTTTTTGTGGGTTTTGAGAACGTCAAGCTTTTGCGCCTCTAGCTCGATAACCTCGTCAAGCGAGGACAGGCAGTCGGCGATTTTTTGTTGTTCCTTCTTGGTTGGTATCAAAACACAAGATTGTCCAAGTTCGGTCTGATTAATACTGGCTTGGTTGATTGCTTGGTTCGCTCTCGCTCTAACCGAAGACTGGAAGATACTCGTATTGATTAAATAGAATACAAACTTACTGTCATTGCTTTCTGCATCAACTGATAATCGCAATAGGTTCATACCGTGGTAGAGATTATAATCTTTATCTACATATGCGCTCTTTCCTATATGGGTCAAACTATTGATATGGCTGAATAATATATCTCCGATGTGAAGTTTATATTGGGTAATGTCTTGGTCTGTATTTACATACCCCACTTTGTTTGGATCGATGCGTCCTGTTGATATGGTCTCTATTCTTGTGACTTTTACTCCACAACTCCCGCTTACCTGTGCAATAGTCAATCCATTGGAAATTCTATGCAGAGTGTTTGATAGTCTCTTCACCTCCCACTTCCCAGCATTGCGGAACTCGGGGAAGCGCAGGCGGGGGGTGGTTTCACCTTCTCGGGCGAAGAGCTGCTGCATCAGGCCTTTTTTGTGGGTCTTGAGTGCCTCGAGCTTTTGCGCCTCTAGCTCGATCACCTCATCCAGCGAGGACAGACAGTCGGCGATTTTTTGTTGTTCTTTCGATTGTGGAATTGGAAGGAACATTGGTTGGAATTTGGAAATCCAATGCCTTTCATGAGCTCCAACTTCATATGAAATCATCTGCATAAGGTCATACATGAACCTTATGTTGATTCCTTCTTTTGCCTGCAATATTTTCAGAGCAGAGGACTTAACCTTGAACGGAAAATCAACAAATTTCGTGGCGGTTGTGAAGTCGTCGAATATTATCACCGGCAAAGGCTCACGAAACACTCCATTTTTCTCATTTGTATAACCTAGAAGAAATGTTTTTCCGGCGGTCAGAACAGGGATATTATATGAATCACTGTAATT
>LVBU01000279.1 GCA_001603185.1 Thermotogales bacterium Thermo_02
CTTCTTGATATGATCTGTTTTCAAGAATAGAAATTCTCATCGCTATCGGTGGATGAGTACTCCAAAGGGATGCAAAAAAAGACGAGCTGTTGTTTATCTTCCTCTTCAATGGATCGGATATGAAAAGGTGTGCAGTAGCAATGTTTGCACTCTTCAACTTTCCAGAATTCGTGACAATCTTCCTCAGGGCCCGCGAAAGACCGACAGGATTTCTGGTAAACTCAACTGCTCTGGCATCTGCGAAATACTCTCTTGTCCTGGAGACAGCTAGAAGCGATAGTCTGCCAATGAATGAGAATAATGTTCCTATACCGGCAACGGCCGCAAGAAATGCAAGTATAGCGAGAGTAGAGTTATCACCTTTCTTCGAGGAACGCCTTGATCTGGTCGCTGCACCGAAGGCTCCGAACCTGGCATAAGTGATCAGAGCGCGGAACGCTAAAATCTGTATGATTACCACAGCTCCAAGAAGAGCAGAGATTAGTGTCATCAAGAGAACATCCCGGTTCACTATATGACTGAGCTCGTGACCCACAACTCCTGAAGTTTCTTCACGATCGAGGTTTTTAAGAAGACCACTGGTTACGCAGATCACTGAGTCTTCAGTCTTTCTGCCCGTAGCAAAAGCGTTTATTACGGTATCATCATCGATAACGTAGACTTCAGGGGGCTTTGACATACCAACTGCAAGAGAGAGCTCTTCAACTATGTTTTTGAGCTGCTTTTCTTCAAGATCATCGGAACGGATCTCTCTTGCTTTAACCGATCTCAGGACTATTTCCTTGCCGGAAGAGAGTGATATCAGCAGCTGAATGAGAGCAACAGCAAGAAACACTAGCGTGAATATCGGCAGAATCCCGAAAATCAGGTCGATTATCAGACCGAAGGCAAACATCATCACGAGAAAGACCATCACAAGACCGATGGTCTTTCTCACATTTTTCCTGCCCTGCTCGTAGAAATCTACTGTAACGGCCATAAGCCTCAGAATGCGAGATCCACTTTGGGAGCTTCTCTCTCCGCTTCAGTGACTTCGAAAAGCGGGAAGGCTTCGAACTTGCCTCCGAAGAAACCGACAACTATATTGTTCGGGAAGATTTCGATCTTTGTGTTGAACTTAGTTGCTGAATCATTGTAGAACTGCCTTGCGTAGGATATCTTGTTCTCTGTGCTGGTAAGTTCTTCCATCAGCTGAGAGACATTAGTGTTTGCCTTAAGATCCGGATAGTTCTCAACAACCGCAAGCAGTCTACCAAGAACGCCACCAAGTTCTTGCTCGGCCTTTATCTTGTCGCCAACTCCCTGAGCAGATACGGCGCGTGCTCTGGCTTGCATGACTTTCTCAAGAGTTTCCTGCTCGAATTTCATGTAACCCTTTACCGAACTAACAAGGTTTGGAATCAAATCGTGCCTTCTCTTTAGCTGTACATCGATCTGAGCCCAGGCATTCTCTACCCTCTTTTTCAGAGTCACCAGGTTGTTGTAAACGCTGATGAGCCAGAGAGCAAGAACCACCAAAATACCTATTACGACGAAAAGAATAACCATTCAATCACCTCCAGCTATGGAAATTATACAGCAAACTCCTCAGTAATCATTCCAGCAAGAACACCCACATTATCGATAACGAGAAACTCATGGTTTTCTGGAACCATCTCAGGAGTGGTCTCTCCTGAGAGAACGAGTATTGCATCAACATTTGCCCTGAGACCACACTCTATATCGGTGTAAAGCCTATCCCCTATTATCACACATTCATCTGGATAAAAGCCATAGTCTTTCAATAACATTTCCAGTATACTTGGATCTGGTTTACCAATAATGTGATCCGGCACTCTGCCTGTTGAGGCTTCAAAGAGTTTTATCAGGCTTCCAACGTCGGGTATCGGTCCCAATTCGGTTGGGCAGTTGAAGTCCGGGTGGCTTGCTATGTACTTCGCACCGGCTCTTAGAAATAGAGCCGCATTTCTTATCTTTGCGTAGTCTAGTGTTGTATCATAGGTCAAAACCACTGCGTCTGGCCTCTCGTTGACAAGTCGAATTCCACTTTCGATAAACAAATTCTCAACTGAAGGAGTCGCAATAAGGTAGACACTTGCACCCGAACAGTGCTCTTTGATAAACCTTATGGTTGCCTCGCCAGAAGTGTAGACTTCGAAAAGACTTCTATCGATACCCATATTCAACAGTTTTCTGATATATTCTTCAGGAGTACGCGACGAGTTATTGGTAAGGAACACCAATTTGCCACCAATTTCACGTACTTTTGTGGCAAAATCTAGACTACCGGTCAGCAGTTTGCTGCCCAGGTAAAAAGTTCCATCCATATCCGAAATGAAGAGCTTTTTGTTCTTTAACATCTCCACCTCCATGTTTTCGTGAGTTTTTCAACCTGAGTATAATACAAAGGGTGAGATGATTTGAAAAGGAAATTCGAACGCAAGGATTTTTTCGTAATTTTTATGATTGTCAGTGGATTTTTCATGTTCATCATGATGGGCAATGGTTATTGGAGAGAGAATGCTCCCTACAGGATCGGATCAGTCAACATCAGTGCCAAGCTAGACGATGATGGGCTTCTTCACGTGCGTGAGACCTCTTTATACTCACTTTCTAGAAGTAACAGAACTGCCTCCAAGAGGCTTCATCTATCTTATCCTGCTGTTCTGGAGTCGTATTTAGTGAAAATTGAAGAGACTGCAGGGTTTGTTCGTGAAGTGTCTTCATCTCCCGGTGGATTTGATGTGAGGGTGTTTCTAAATGAGAATATTGATCAGTTCACTATGACCACAGAGTACAAACTGATCGGGGTAATAGAGAGTGGAAGTGATATTGCCGTCCTGAGATATCGTTTTTGGGAACCTAATTCTGATGCAATGACGAGAAATGTAAGTCTTTCACTGGAATTGCCCGAAAAAATCGCCAGAAACTTAACTCGCGATCGTATATTCGTTAGACCTTTCAGAGAAGCCAGGGTAGCAATAGAGGGAAACAAGGTTACGCTATATATGAGATCAGTTCTTTCAAGCGCTTCGTGTGAGATCATGATCCTCTTTCCAAGAAGTCTGGCCGGCACTATGAAGCACGCGATAAACACCACAATAAGCACCGGCATGATAAAGAAAGAGAACGAAGCCAACATGTTTCAGCAGGCTTTTCTGTCTGGTCTAATTGGGTTCCAGATTGCAGTTCCGATCTTCGTTCTTTTCTTCACATTTATACTCTTCGGTATCGAACCACAGGTGAAAAGTGAAGCCGGATATCTTATGAATTCGGCTCCAGGGTATCTTCTGAACGCAGTTGTGAAGAATCCCTTCCAGGAAGCCGACGTCGATGGTTTTCTTGCCACCCTCGTGGAACTGAATAATCGCGGGGATATCCACATAACTGAGAAATCAATAGAGATAAAATCAGTCAGTACTTCGATGCCAACACAGCAGCAGTGGGCAGTTCAGACTGTCAAATCTCTCGGAGAGAGTTCTTCCGGTGAAATCGAGATACCGGATGTCAACGAACCAGATTTAAATACCGAGGACTTTCACAGGCATTACAACTTCTGGCAGAAGCACACCATGAAAGTCGTCAGATCGGGAAGATTCTATGAGAATCTCGGTTCGATAGTCATGTCTGTCTTCTCAGTATTCTTCATGATAGCCTGGTCTTTGATTCTTAAGTTCCTCTTCGCAAACTGGCAGGTCTACCTCTCCTTTCCCGATGAAACGCTTATAGTATCAATAGTCCTCTACATAAATTGGACCCTTGGCTGGCTACTGCTGAGAATTCCCAAGAGTATATTTGGTAGGTGGACTCCTTCGGGAAGGCTTTTCTACATGGAATGGAAGAGTATTGAAAACGATCTTCTGAAGGGAGCACAGTTCAGCGACGAGGATCTGGCGAAACTGATCGCACTAGGGCATATGCAGACGCTTATTGCCGATCGGAAAAGAGTAACCGCCAGGCAACTCACTGTCATGAGAACACTACAGAAACTGGAAATGTTGCTCACAGACCGTCACGTTAGCTGAAAAACCACTTGACATCGCTTCTAAGGTGTTCTATAATTCCAATATGATACCCTAGTGGGGTATATGGAGGTGAGAGGAATGGAAGCGAAAGTAGTTGTTTATTCAACCCCGACATGTCCCTGGTGTAAGAGAGCTAAGGATTATTTCAAGACTAACGGGATTTCTTTCAAGGATTATGATGTAAGCAAAGATAAGGAAAAGGCTGACGAAATGGTTAAGAAGAGTGGTCAGATGGGAGTACCGGTTATCACTATTGGTAGCAATGTGATAGTTGGGTTTGACAAAAATCGTATAGATAGCCTGCTGGGAATTCGCTGAATCCAGACAAGTGTCAAAGCGGACGAGAAGTCCGCTTTATTTTTCTGCCGTGCGGTGTTATCCTGTCTATGTAGGACTCTTGGTCGGGGGAGGTTTGTATGCAGGAACTCAGGTACAACCCCGTAACTGGGGAATGGGTAATCATTTCTGCCGCAACAAACGAAAGACCTACGCAACCGGCAGATAGTTGTCCTGTCTGCCCTCGTTCACAGGAATTCTATGGCGATTATGATTTGGCTGCTTTCGACAATCGTTTCCCGGCTTTGTCTTCTGATCTTTCTTCAGTCGAAGAAATCGATTCGAATCTTCTTAAACGGGGTCCTTCAAGAGGAAAGTGCGAGGTCCTTATGTACACTTCTTCACATGGTTTGTCGGTCCCAAACATGGGTCTTATACAGCTGGAAAAGCTTGTAGAGATGTGGTGCGATAGGTATAAAGAGATATCGAAGCTTGATTTCATAAAGTCTATCTTCATTTTTGAAAACCGTGGCAGGGAAGTTGGTGCGTCTCTGCAACATGCACACGGTCAGCTTTATTCATTTCCGTTCGTTCCAAGCCGTCTCGAAAAAAAGGCAAAGACTCTTTCAGACTATTACTCCTGCAACCGTTCCTGTCTTATATGCGATCTGCTGACAGACAATAGCTTCACAAAGAACACTGTCTTCGAAAACGATAGTTTCATGGCCGTTGTTCCCTTTTTCGCGAAATTCCCATATGAGATACATCTATACCCGTTCAGGCATGTGTCAAGGATTATCGATTTGACTGCAGTCGAGAAGCGCGACCTTGCTCATGCGATAAGAAAGACTGCAAAACTCTACGATTCAATTTACGAAGAAGAGTTTCCATATATGATGACACTTTACAATCCGCCCGAGAATTGCGGATTTGTCTATGATGATTCTTATCATTTTCATATCGAGTTCTATCCTCCCAAGAGGGCTAAAGATAAGTTGAAATGGATGGCGAGCGTAGAGACGGGAACATGGGCCTTTGTAAACCCCACAGAACCCGAAGCGATGGCAGACACAATGAAGAGACTGGAGGTGCAGCAGTGATCAAGGGTTTCAAAGCTCCCGGTAGGATCAATATTATCGGTGAGCATACCGACTACAATGATGGATACGTTCTACCGGCAGCAATCGACAAGTATGTTTCTTTATCCATCGAAAGAACAGAAGGAGATACGATTCATCTGAATTCAGTGGGTAAGGAAGCACTGTCATTTTCAGAAACCAGAATTGAACGATCTGGAAACTGGGGAGACTATGTCAAGGGCATTTTTTGGGTCTTGAAGAGAGAAAGAGACATGTTTTTTGGAGGTATGAAAATACAGATAACTTCAACTGTGCCCGAGGGGGCGGGTCTTTCAAGTTCCGCTGCACTTGAAGTCGCGACTATAACGGCTCTTAACAGTTTTTGCAACCTCGGATTGACCGAAAGTCAGCGTTACTTAATGGCCCAGAAGGCCGAAAATGAGTTCGTAGGCGTGAATTGTGGAATAATGGATCAGTTTGCTAGCGTTATGGGTAAGAAGAATCACGCAGTCTTTCTTGATACAGCTACTATGGAATATGAGTACCTTCCTCTTGAACTGGGGGAATACTCAATGGTGATCTTCGATTCAAAAGTACATCACGCGCTTTCAAGCGGTGGTTATAACGCCCGCCGTGAAGAGGCCGCAAACGCTCTGAAACTTCTTGGAAAGCGGAGTTACCGTGATGTCTCAATGCCAGATCTTTTCGTCAACAGGGAGAAGTTGGGAGATCTATACTATAGAAGGGCAATGCACGTCGTTTCAGAAAACATGAGAGTATTGGAAGCGAAGAGGATACTCTCGAACTCGAATTTCGAGAATCTCGGGCGATTGCTGATACAGTCTCACGAATCTCTGGCTCACGACTATGAAGTGTCGTGTGAAGAGGTCGATTTTCTCGTTGATGTTCTCAGAGAACTGAATGGCGTATCGGGAGCCAGGATTATTGGTGGCGGCTTTGGGGGTTCTGTACTCGCGCTTTGCGAAAGTAGCGAAACAGATAATGTAAGAGAAGAAGTCACTCGAAGATATGAGCAGAAATTCGGTATCATTCTCGACTCATACACCGTCAATCCGTCTGATGGGGCCGGAGAAGACTTGCTTTTGGAAATAGACTGAGCTCTTTGGCCGAACTCTCTTCGGTCATCAAGACCTAAAGGAGGGCATATTTGTGAAGATAAGACTTGGTATAGTGGGAGCGGGAATTGCATCAAGAGACTTACACTTGCCAGCTCTGAAAAGGTTAGAAGACCTATTCGAAATCACGGCTATCAACAGCAGAACAGAGAAGAAGGCTTTGGCCTTTGCCGCACTTCTGGATAATCCTCCGCGTGTATTCGAAAGCTATGCTGAGATGCTTTCTTCGAGTACGATAGACGCGGTTGTCCTGGCAGTTCCAATTGTCCTGAATCCTGAAATGATACTGACTGCAGCAAAGGCAGGCATTCCGGTGATATGCGAAAAACCTGTTGCGCCAACTCTTAATGCAGCTTTAGAACTCAAGGGGCTCAAGACGAACCCAGTAGTGTACATA
>LVBU01000002.1 GCA_001603185.1 Thermotogales bacterium Thermo_02
ACTGAGATAGGATCTTTCAAAATATATAACCGCGAAAAGACAGTGTGTGACCTCTTTCGAATGAGAAAGAGCATGGGCGAGGATATTGCAATCGAATCGCTCAAGAACTACCTTGTTTCGACCAACAATAACGTGGTCTCCCTAATTAAATACGCGGAAACGCTGCATGTACAGAAGCTACTACTTCCATTAATCAAAGGAATGGTTAATGCATGAGGAAAAAATGAGCAAAAACACTGCCGCTTCAGTAAAGGCGCTGCTCCTCAATCTCTCTAGAAAGAGCGGTGCTGAGCATACCGTGCTGCTTAGACGCTATGCACAAGAGCGTTTCATATTCAGGCTGTCTAAAACCCCTTATAGAGAAAAACTTGTACTTAAGGGTGCCATGCTCTCAATCATCTTTGGCTTCAATGATTTCAGACCTACGAAAGACATTGATTTTCTCTGTGTTGACCACTCTTACTACACCGACAAAATAAGTGAGATAGTATCCGAGGTAATATCTGTAGAGGTTGAAGATGGAATTGTATTCAACAGCTGCTTCAAGATTGAACCGATAAAGAAGGAGTCCATTCACCCTGGCAACAGGATTATTCTTCCTTGGAACATGGAAAGGACTACAGGCAATATACAGCTAGATGTGGGATTTGGTGACGTCCAATACAAAGGGCCACTCGACATGACATTTCCAACAATTCTGGGATCGGAAGAGCCATACATACTGGTCTATTCGGTTGAAACTGCTATTGCAGAGAAAATCCAGACCATCGCAAGCCTCGGTGTGACGACTAGTAGAATGAAAGACTTCTACGACATATATCATTTCTGCAAGTCCTCGTCATTCAAGTTTGAAGACCTTTCAAACTCGCTCAAATCGACTTTCATGAACAGAGGTACTTCACTTCATTCTCTTGTTGAAGTATTCTCGGAAGGATTTATCAACAACAAGACAATGATCGAGCAGTGGAAGGCCTTTCTTCTCAGAAATGAACTTTCGAATGAACAGAGTTTCACTCAAATTATGGAAAAGCTTAGAGTTGTCTTTTTGCCTCTAATTCAAGAAGAAGAACCCAGAGAAAGTTGGGACTCAAATTCATGGCGTTGGAAATAGGCGGCGGGAAAGGGCTTTCATAATGGTCTCCTACACCGACATCCCGTAGTGCCTCTATACTGTCATCCCGGGCACCGACCCTGTCATTCCGTAGTGATCCTATACTGTCATCCCGGACCCCGATCCGGGATCACCTCCTTAGACCCGCCAGTCGCCTTCGGCGCCCAGTACCACTTCGTGGCGCCAGTACGACTGTTTCGTGCAAGTTCCGCTCCGCGAGCTGATCTTGAAGCTATTGATCCTAATCCCCGCTTGAGCGGGGGGGGGACCGCTTGCGGTGGGGCGTATGCTCTTGAGAACCGTTGTACGTTGCTCGTTGTGGGTTGTCGGTAAGAGCGGAAAAAGACCACGAGAGATTTCGAGAGTTCGCTTCGCTCACGAGAGGGCGAGAATTTTCGGAGCCCACAAATGTCATCCCGTAGTGGTCTTATACGGGATCCACTCCTCAGAACCGCCAGTCGCCTTCGGCGGCCAGTACCACTTCGTGGCGCCAGTACGACTGCGTCGCGCCAGTTCCGCTT
>LVBU01000003.1 GCA_001603185.1 Thermotogales bacterium Thermo_02
TTATATTTCATACTGATAAGTATCGGATATGCCTATCTTTATCCTTTACTATACATGTTCACCACATCATTCATGACCGTTGAAGACCTCGTGAATCCTACAGTCTCGTGGCTTCCCACCAGAATCACGTTTGAGAACTTCAAGAAGTCCTGGACCGTTCTCGAAGCCTCCAAGACGCTCTTAAACAGTGTCTATCTATCGGTCATCCCGTCTGTCCTGCAGGCGCTCGTGACGGCGCTTATCGCCTACGGCCTTTCGCGATTCAATTTCCCGTTGAAGAGATTGTGGCTCTTCCTAATTCTCGCGACTTTCCTGATTCCGACACAGGTAACGATTGTGACGAAGTACATGCTCTTCAGCCGTTTAAGGCTTGTTGGAACACCTCTGGTCAGCTTTCTGCCGGCGGTCACGGGTCAGGGTATAAGGAGCTCCATCTTCATACTTCTTTACTACAATTTCTTCAATATGCTGCCAAAGACCTTTGATGAAGCGGCAGAGCTCGATGGCGCTAACTCATTTCAGATATTTCGCAGGATAATGCTGCCGCTGTCCTTACCGGCAATAGTAACGACATTCATATTTTCTCTGGTCTGGTACTGGAACGAAACTCTTCTAACGGGTATGCTTTTAGGTAATGAAATCAAGACATTGCCCCTGGCGCTGAGAGACTTCGTCGTGAGGTTTGCTCTCATGTTTCCTGCCGCCGACGGGAGCGCGGCAAACAGAATAAACGAGGGCATAAGAATGTCCGCAACACTGATGACAATACTGCCCCTGTTGATAATCTATCTGATACTGCAAAGACAGTTCGTGGAGAGTCTCGAGCGAACGGGAATTACAGGCGAGTAGTTTTCGAGAAGGAGCGTGCTTAAGTTGAACAAAAGATTAGATATCGAAAAGATAGTTTCCGAGATGACTCTTGAAGAGAAGATTCAATTCGTTGTTGGAGTTGGAATGCTTAATCATAAAGACAATCCGAAGGGAAAGGTCTATGGGGCAGCCGGTGAGACAATGGAAATCGAGAGATTGGGGATACCCAGAACCTCTTACGCCGACGGGCCCGCCGGTCTGAGAATCCATCCCGATCGCGAAGGCGATAGCAGGAAGTATCATACAACGGCATTTCCGGTCGAGACCATGCTGGCCTCCACATGGAACAGAGAGCTGCTGAGAAAGGTCGGAGAGGCCATGGGCAGAGAGGTCGCAGAGTATGGGATCGATATTCTACTGGCGCCTGCAGTCAATATCCACCGTAATCCTCTGTGCGGCCGGAATTTCGAATACTATTCCGAAGACCCGCTGCTTTCGGCCGAGATGGCCGTGGCATTCGTCCAGGGAGTCCAGTCGCAGGGAGTAGGTGCCTGTGTAAAGCATTTCGTCGCCAATGAACAGGAGACGAACAGGATGACGATCGATACTGTCGTCTCCGAAAGGGCGCTCAGGGAGATCTATCTAAGGCCCTTCGAGATAGTAATAAGAAAGGCGAGACCGTGGACGGTAATGAGCTCGTACAATAAACTGTATGGCAAATATACCTCGCAGAGCGAGTGGCTTCTGACAAAGATACTGCGCGAAGAGTGGGGATTCGAGGGTTTTGTGATGACCGACTGGTTTGCCGGAGACGATGCCGTAAAGCAGATCGAAGCCGGAAACGACCTGATCATGCCCGGAAGGAGCTTCCAGTATTTCGCGAACAGGGGAAGCGAGGTAGCTGAGATTCGTCGGGCGATCGAAGGCGGAGAGCTTAGTCTCGATGTTCTCGAGGAAAGAATAAAAGCGATACTGAAGGTTCTCATCAAGACTCCGGCCTTCAACAGCTATGAGTACTCGAATTCGCCCGACCTGGACGCTCATGCCTGCATTTCCTACGAAGCCGGCTGCGAGGGAGTCGTCCTTCTCAAGAACGAAAAAGCCTTACCCATAACGGCAGGAACCCCTTTCGTAGTTTTCGGAACGGGCCAGCTTGAAACCATACGTGGGGGGACTGGCAGCGGTGAGACACATCCGAGATATACAATAAGCCTCCTTGACGGAATTATTAAGAGGGGCCTTGCCGCAGATCGAGAAGTGGTGGAGTTCTACAGAAAGAAGATCGAAGAGCTCCGGGGTGGAGACTACAGGATAAGCTACGGCCAATGGAACGAAGAGATAAGACCAAAGCTTCCCGAAAACCTCTTTGAACGAGCCGAACTCGAAGAGCTTTCGGAGAGAAACGAAGCCGCTCTCGTCGTAATATCACGTATCTCTGGAGAAGGAAAGGACAGAAGACTCGAAAAGGGAGACTATTATCTGACCGACGACGAACTCGAGCTCATTACAGGGGTATCACAGGCCTTCAGAAAGAAGGGAAAGAAAGTCGTTGGTATTCTTAATGTCGGCTCGCCCATTGAAGTTCAGAGCTGGATCGATCTCTTTGACGGCATATTACTGCTCTGGCAGCCGGGACAGGAGGCAGGAAGAATACTGGCCGATGTTATTGGCGGTCATGTTAACCCATCAGGGAAACTGCCCACGACTTTCCCGAACCACTACGCAGATGTCCCTTCGAGATCATTTCCGGGAGAACCGGCGGACAATCCGTCTGTAGTCTCTTACGATGAAGGGATATACGTCGGATATAGATACTACGAGACTTTCAGGGTGGAGCCGGCCTTTGAGTTTGGCTTCGGTCTCTCTTACACAGATTTCGAGTACAGTGATCTGAAGATCGAGCGTGATGGAGAAGAACTATCCGTGTCGTTCAACGTGAAGAACAACGGAGGCGCGGCGGGCAAAGAAGTCTCACAGCTCTATGTGAAGGCCCCCAAAGGAAAGATCGATAAACCACGCATTGAGCTGAGAGGTTTTGAGAAGACAGAGTTGCTCCAGCCAGGAGAAGAAGAGAGATTGACGGTGAGACTGCCGGTAGATGAAATCGCTTCTTTCGACGGTTACAGGTGGATCATCGAACAGGGAGACTACGAATTCCTTATCGGCGCATCCTCCAGGGACATAAGATTGACTGGAAGAATTGGACTCCGCACGGCGGGAGGTGATCTGTGATGCTAGAGGAGAGAACCATAAAGAAGAGCGTGCTTTTTCTGTCTATTTGCCTTTTTTCTTTCGCTTCAGTTTTCGCCAGGACTTCTTATACTTCGGAGGCGCAGGAGATGATAAATGATCCGGGATGGACTCTGATATGGTCAGATGAATTCGATAGCAAAGAGCTCGATACTGGAAAGTGGAGATTCGATCTAGGCAACAGAAACGGCTGGGGAAACGCCGAACTCCAGTATTACACAGAGGGAGAAAATCTGGCTATAGAAGACGGCATACTCGTCCTCGAAGCGAGAAGAGAGGACATTGAGGAAGGAAATCGTCTGTTCAATTACACTTCTACAAGGATGAAGACGGAAGGGAAGTTCTCGGTTCAGTATGGCAGAATCGAGGCGAGAATAAAGTTTCCGTATGGAAAGGGACTGTGGCCTGCCTTCTGGATGCTCGGTGATAACTTCAGATACGTGGGCTGGCCTCTCTGTGGAGAGATCGACATAGTCGAGTTTCTTGGTCACGACAGATGGACGGTCTACGGTACAGTCCATGGACCGGATTTCAGCGGTTCGAAAGGTATCAGCGGTAGATATAGATTGAACCAGACTGAGCTCCCCTCCTTCACAGAGGACTTCTATACGTTCGGCGTTATCTGGAATGAAGACGAAATAATATGGTACGTAAACGAGTCGATCTATCACAGGGTTAGGAGGGAGACCGTAGAGAATAGAGGCAATCTCTGGGTCTTTGACCGCGACTTCTTTATAATACTGAATCTGGCAGTGGGAGGTTTTTGGCCAGGATATCCCGATTTCGATACACCTTTTCCCGCAAGAATGTACGTAGATTATGTGAGGGTCTATCAGTTAGAGCGATAAGCTTTTTGAGATAAATAATCTGGGGTGAAATCATGCCAAATATCCGGGAAGTTGCAAGATATTCGAAAGTGTCAATAGCTACGGTGTCGCGAGTACTGAACGGCAGCGAAAACGTTTCGTCGGAAACTAGAAAGAAGGTTCTCAAGGCCGTCAAGGAGCTGAATTACAGGCCGGCATTCTCCTTCAAAGAGAATAACTCTACAATTCTAAACACAATAGGGGTCCTGATACCGGATATAAGAGGGTACCATTACAGTGACATCGTCATGGCCATCGACGAATACGCTTACAGCAAAGGCTTCAATGTGATGCTGGCCCTTCCGAAGTGGGAAGTGGATATCGAACAACAGGTCCTTGAGCAGTATTTTAGAAGAAAGGTCGACGGTGTGATACTCGGAGAGTTGTTTGGAGGCGGTGAGCTAATAAGGCGTTTTGAGAAGAGTGGAGTTCCGATAGTCGTGGTTGATTTCGTCGTGGATGAGATCAATTTCGATGTAGTTAACGTCGACAACGTTGCTGGTGGCTATCTGGCGATGAAATTTCTGTATGACCACGGGCACAGGAAGATTCTGTTCATTCCGGGTCCGGAAATGTCACCGGCCGCGAGCGACAGGGAGCGAGGCATAAGAAAGTTTCTTCATAGAGTCTCGTCAAAGAAAGATCTGGAGATCTTCTTCGCGAATTCCAGAGGATACAACTCTGAAGACGGTTGGAAGGGAGTCAAAGAACATCTTAGAGCTCACGACTTGAATTTCACCGCCATATTCGCTGTAAACGACTGGACAGCAATCGGGGCAATTGATGCGCTGAAAGACGAAGGTGTAAGACTTCCAGATGACGTTTCAATAATCGGCTTCGACGATGCTCCCTTCGCCCAATACACCAACCCGAGATTGACGACGATAATACAGCCGCGTACGGAGATGGGGAGAGTGGCTACTCAATTGCTTATCGAAAGGATTTCCGAAAAGAGTCAGGGCCTGCCGAAGAACGTGATACTCCCCACCAAAATCGTTGAAAGAGAGTCTGTAAGAGATATAAGGAAAGGGGAACTGAAGTAGAAGGCCTAATGGAATCTCTGCCGGGAGGGATATAGACTGTGAGCAACGCGGAAATGTATTACTTCGATGAAAGAGAAAGATTTGTTATAGAGGACTACAACCACTCGAAGCCCTTTGCTAGCTTCCTTCCGGGGATAGCCGGCAAAAAGGGGATTCCTCTGTGGGTGTTCTATGTAAACAGGGGACAGTGTATAACTTCATTTGGCGTGAGAGACAAGGATCACGCGATTATGGAGTTTTACCCTGCTTTTAGAGCCTATCAAAACGTTGAGGCAATGGGTTTCAGGGCATTTATAAGACTGAATGATAAGAAAGTATATGAGCCATTTAGAACGCATAATGGCATAGACTGCCGTCAGAGTATGCACATCGGCCTTAATGAACTGGAATTACGCGAGGTGTTTCCTGATCTTGGACTTGAAACCAGCGTTCTCTACTATACTCTCCCAATGGAAAGAGTGGCAGTCCTATCCAGAAAGCTCACGGTCAAGAACCTGTCAGGCTCTTCGATCAGACTTGAGATAATCGACGGTATTCCTGCCCTGTTGCCATACGGGATGAATGACTATGGAATAAAGCATGTGGGAAATACGCTCAGAGCGTGGATGGATGTCTGCAGTCTAGAGAGTAAAGTCCCGATCTTCAAGCTTAGATCTACCGCAGAGGACACCGTAAGCGTCTCTGAATTTGAAGAAGGAAACTTCTACCTGGCCGTTCAGAAATCCCGCGAAAAAACGGAGGTTTTGTCTCCTCTTGTAGATCCAAACGTGATTTTCGGAACGAGGACATCGATGGATTTTCCCGAAGTCTTCTCAAAGATAGGATTGGACGGGATAGCCAAAGAAAGTCAGATGACTTCCAACAGAGTTCCCTGTGCTTTCGCACCTGCCCGGTTCGAGCTTGAACATAACGAAGAAGCTTCAATATACTCGTCTGTCGGTCATACGCCGGACACGTCAGAAATCGATGAATACGGCAAGAAGTTTGCAGATGGAGACCTTTTCGAGGCAAAGCGGTGTGAAGCAAACGAGATAGTCGGTGAACTGACGGGCGAAATCATCACGCAGACCTCTTCAAAGCTCTTTGATCGGTACTGTCAACAGACATATCTCGACAATATTTTGAGGGGTGGTTATCCTCTTGTCTTTTCCGAGGGCAGGAGAGTATATCACATATACTCCAGAAAACACGGCGATCCGGAGAGAGACTACAACTACTTCGTACTCCTACCAGAGTACTACTCAAGTGGAAACGGTAACTACAGAGATGTGAATCAGAATAGAAGAGAAGACGTCTTCTATAATCCTGGAGTCGAAAGATACAACGTAAGACTCTTCGCGAATCTTTTACAGGCCGATGGATACAATCCTCTGATAATAAACGGGGTGAAGTATAGAGCGAGAATTGAGAGGCTGGACTTCTTAAATGAAATTCTTGAAGACACCGAATACGTCCAAGAGTTAAAGAGTCTCCTGTGTACTGACTTCTTTACACCGGGAAAGATCGTCAGTTTCATCGAAAGAAAAAACTTGAAGATGAAAGTCGCCGAATGGGAGCTTCTAAAGAGAGTAATAGAGGTCTCGGAAGAAGAAGTCGATGCTGTTCACGGTGAAGGCTTCTGGACCGATCACTGGACGTATAATCTCGATCTGATCGAGAGTTTCCTGGATATCTACCCGGACAGGAAGAGAGAGCTTCTCTTTTGTGAACGTGAATACACTTACTTCGACAACTCGATGATCGTTCTTCCAAGAAACAAGAGATACTCACTGGTTGACGAGAGAACCGGGAAGTTGAGGCAGTATAACTCTCTTGTTGAAGACGAAGAAAAGAAGGGAGTTATCGAGTCGAGAGAAACGGCAAAAAACATAATGAGAGGAAGACACGGCGGGGGAGAGATCTATAAGACCAGTCTTATTGTAAAACTGGTGAACCTCGCGGCGGTAAAGTTCGCGACGCTTGACCCCTCTGGCGCAGGTATAGAAATGGAGGCCGGTAAACCCGGCTGGTACGACGCCTTGAACGGTCTGCCAGGACTATTCGGCTCATCCGCTGCCGAAGCCTTTGAGCTTTGGAGACTGTTGCACTTTCTCAAAGAGACTCTGGAAGAATTTCCCGGTGAAGTTCTAGAGATTCCAGAAGAAGTGATGAGACTCATCGTAGGCCTTGTAGAGGCTGTTGAAGACTACGAAGCATCGTCCGACGATCGAAAAGACCATCGTTTCTGGGAGACAATATCGGACATTAGAGAAAGGTACAGAGAAGAGACGAAGCTTGGTTTCACAAGTGATGAAGTACCGGTCAAGTCCCCTGAGATATCAAAGATACTTGGCAGATTCAACACAAAGCTACGAAAAGCTCTTGAGGGAGAGATCGAAAGGAACGGCGGAATCATGCCAACTTACTTCTGCTATGAACCGGAGACATATGAAATAGTCGAAGGAGCAAAAGATAGATCTGAAAAGTGTGTGAGGATAAAAGGATTCAGACAGAAGAAGATGCCTCTCTTTTTGGAAGGGGTCGTCAGAGGATTCAAAGTCTACGATGATCAACACTTCCTGAAAGAGGTTCACACGAGAGTCAGAGAGAGCGATTTGTACGACAGGAAACTAAAGATGTACAAAGTTAACGCCCCTTTGAACGGCGAATCGATAGAGATCGGCAGGGCAAAGGCTTTTACGCCGGGATGGCTTGAAAACGAATCTATCTGGCTTCACATGGAGTACAAATATCTGCTGGAGTTGCTCAGAAGCGGTCTGTACGATGAATTCTATGAAGACTTCAGGAACACTCTTGTGCCGTTTATGGAACCGGCTGTCTACGGAAGAAGCCCTCTGGAAAACTCCTCATTCATAGCGAGCAGCGCAAACCCCGACGAATCAACTCATGGAGCCGGTTTCGTTGCAAGGTTGAGCGGTTCGACTGCGGAGTTTTTGAGTATCTGGAAGCTCATGTTTGCGGGAAAGAGACCCTTCGAATATGATGGTGGAAGACTGAAACTTAAGCTCAGACCGAGACTCCCGGGCTGGCTATTCGACGAAGAGGGAAAAGTATCTTTCAACTTTCTCAATCGATGCAGGGTTACTCTCTTTAATCCCAAAAGAAAAAACACTTACGGAGAGGATATGGAAGACTCTTCTACGTGGAAGATAGAAATCTGCGATAAAGACGGAATAAAGACCGAGATTTTCGGTGGCACGATAGACGAGCCGTACTCTCGATTGATTAGAGAAGGAATGATCGAGAAAGTGGACATACATCTCTTGATAAGCCAGAGAAAGACCCTATACAAGTAAATCGAAGGGCAGTGTTTCTTTAATTGAGCAGAGTAACAGGGTTACTTAAGCTGTATTGGCCGGGTGTGAACTACTCGTTTCCACTCCATAACTTCAGTTTCTACGAACGCAACTTCTGGTAGTTCCTGAAGAAGATGGGAGACTTACTGACAATTTCGGTTAAAAATCCTTGCTGGCGGTGATTGCGTGTCAGAAACTGCCCTATCTACTCACGAAGTTCGTGAAAGCAGATCAGAGAAGAAACGCCTGAAGCCGCTTTCGCAGCCATTGCTATTGATCTTACCCTTTTCGTAGAGTTCAACGAAGTATTCGCCGCTACCGATTTCGACAGACAATGAATCGAGAGGAAAGCCCGGCTTTCTCAGTTCATGGGGTCTATCGACCAGAATAAACTGCTCTGCCAGGTCGTCTCCGTCATAAGCGAGAACTCTTTTGGGATCGAGTATCAGACATATCGCATTCCGATAGCTAGCCCTTACACAACCCCCTAGCTCCTTAACGAGTTTCGAATAATACGCGATCATCTCCGAATCGTCAAGCTCTCTGTTTCCTACCCTTCTAACCCTCGCACCGGGCTGTCGGTCCTTATTGAGTCCATCTATGTACAATCCTGAATCACAGGAAAAGAGCGGCTCTCTGAGGACTTCGTAGTAAGCCCGGGCCTTTATGCAGGCGTTCTCGATAGGCTCTCTTCCGTCTTCCTCAACTTCGGGAAGTATTAGAGAAGAAGATGGTGAGAGAATCTCGATCTCAAGCCCTTCAAGTATCTTCTGCATATACTCTATCTTGCTCTTATTAGTTGTTGCGTAAAGTAATTTCATGATTGTCAATCCTAACACACTTAATTAAGATCGGTGGAGAGTGGAGTGTTGAGAGTGGAGAGAAAGAGCTCGTAAATGTCATCCCGTAGTGATCCTATACTGTCATCCCGGACCCCGATCCGGGATCACCTCCTTAGACCCGCCAGTCTGCTTACGCAGGCTAGTATCCCTTCGCGGGCAGTAAGATCCGTGGTGGATTGTGCGTTGTAGGTTGTTGGTAAGAGCCGAGAAAGAGCATTGTCGAGACGTTCGCTTCGCTCACGAGAGGACGAGAATTCTCTCCTCTCTCTCCCTCTCTCTTCATCTCGTGTTCTTCTCGGTGGACGATGTGGATCAGAGGTAAGGGTCTCGCCTTCTCTCTTAATCTCGTGTTTTTGCTCTTCAAACCTCTGACCTCTAGCCTCAGGGTTTTTGCCAAGAACCTGGACGCGAAGCGTCGGAACGAAGAACTTGGGCGCAACGCGCCGGAACGAACAACTGCTCTTCCGTTTTTGATCTAAGATCCCCTCTGCGAGAGGGGTGGCGGCACGCTCCTGCCGACGGGGTGTGTTGCTCTTGAGAGCCGTTGCGGGTTGTGCGTTGTAGGTTGTCGGTAAGAACCGCACGCGAGAGCACTTTAATCCGTCATTCTGAGCTTGACTCAGAATCTCGATTTTGCTCTGAGGAGTGGATCCCGTATAGGAGCACTACGGGATGACGAGAAATTCTCGTTCTCTCGTGAGCAAAGCGAACTCTCGTTCTTTCTCAACTCTCCATGCTCCACTCTCCACGGTTCTTAATAGAACTCTCGACAACGCTCTTTCTCGGCTCTTGCAAACAACCTACAACCCACAACCTACCGCGCTTCTTACCGCCCGCGAAGCGGAACTGGCATCGCGAAGCGATACTGGCCTGCGCAAGCAGACTGGCAAAGGCGAAGCCTTCACTGGCGGCGGGATGTTCCTTCCCACCAAGTCCGCTCTTCAGACCTTACGATATCTCCCAAACGCATCAGCGGCCTTCATAGCGGCGAAAACTGTCTCGGGCGTTATCTCGACCAGTTCGTTATGTATCGTCTCACCTTCAGCGCAGGAGGCTGCTGCGACTTTCATCAGCTGCTCGTCAGTGACCTCACCCAGACCGATCTCTGCAAGCGTTGTCGGGAGACCAACGACCTCGCAAAAATCGTACACTTCGTCTATGACTGCCGGGTCTTTGTCTGTAAGGAAAAGCGAGGTAAGAGTGCCTATCGCTACTTTCTCTCCATGGAAGTACTTGTGGGTCTCATCCAGCAGTGTTAACCCGTTATGAATGGCGTGTGCGGCGGCAAGTCCACCGCTTTCGAATCCCAGTCCGCTCAAGAGCGTGTTGGCCTCGATTACCTTTTCCAGAGCCGATGTCACTACGTGTGCCTCGCAGGCATTTCTGGCCTGTTCTCCGTACTTGAGAATTGTTTCGTAGCACAACCTTGCAAGGGAATAGGCAGTCATCGAACCGCGATTGCCGGTCATATTCTTTGCGTTACCGATTTCGCAGGATCTCGCTTCAAACCATGTAGCCAGCGCGTCACCCATTCCCGATACAAGAAATCTTGCCGGAGCTGAGGCGATAATTCTCGAATCAATTAACACCAGATCCGGGTTTTTGGGAAGAAAAAGAATCCTCTTGAACTCACCCTCTGGAGTGTAGATAACCGAGAGAGCGCTGCAGGGAGCGTCGGTCGAAGCGATCGTGGGGACTATCGCAACTGGTATTTTCAGGTTGTGGGCGACAGCTTTCGCAGTGTCGAGCGTCTTTCCGCCGCCAATGCCCACAAGAACTTCGGCACTGCCACCTGCCTTGGCAGAGAGTCTCTCTATCTCTTCGTCGGAACACTCTCCTCTGAACTCGATTATCTCTGCTTTTATCTCTCTTTCAAGTGAAGCTCTCATAGAAGGCAATACGTTCTCGAAAACAAATGGATCGGTTATTAAAAAGGCATTCTCTCCAAATCTCTTGAGTTCTTTCCCCAGAACCTTCAACGCATTAGGTCCCTGAAGGTATCTGCCTGGAAAAATTGTGGCTCTTATCATCGTATTAATCGGCGGAGACCCCCTGCTTTAGC
>LVBU01000280.1 GCA_001603185.1 Thermotogales bacterium Thermo_02
CTCTCACATGAGCGCGTGGATTGAAACTTTCAGGATTAACGACTAACGAACTTGTAACCTGTCGCGCTCTCACATGAGCGCGTGGATTGAAACTCGTGAAAGAGAGGTTTCGATGGTATCAAGTAATTGTCGCGCTCTCACATGAGCGCGTGGATTGAAACTAAGGAGTGATATTGTAAAACTTGCAACCCAAATGTCGCGCTCTCACATGAGCGCGTGGATTGAAACTTTCAGGATTAACGACTAACGAACTTGTAACCTCGGTCGCGCTCTCACATGAGCGCGTGGATTGAAACACCAGCTAAAACAGCAACCTCTACACTACTCATAGTCGCGCTCTCACATGAGCGCGTGGATTGAAACATAACCGGACCCTCGAATTGGTCCGAGCAAAAAACGTCGCGCTCTCACATGAGCGCGTGGATTGAAACAGTCTAATGTATTTAAAGATACTTTAGACGGTGAATGTCGCGCTCTCACATGAGCGCGTGGATTGAAACAGACCAAGACCCACAACAAGATTAACAGATGCAGTCGCGCTCTCACATGAGCGCGTGGATTGAAACCGGTTCAACAACGCCTATCACCACGTCCTCAACTGGTCGCGCTCTCACATGAGCGCGTGGATTGAAACTAAAAACTATTAATCAATCATGGGGCTGGAAAATGTCGCGCTCTCACATGAGCGCGTGGATTGAAACAATACTTGATAAGTACATGCAAAGGAATCAACTGTCGCGCTCTCACATGAGCGCGTGGATTGAAACTTTTTGATATAACGAACAAATCACCGTCTATTGGTCGCGCTCTCACATGAGCGCGTGGATTGAAACGATAGCTATCCAGATTGTCTATACTGGTGAAATTGGTCGCGCTCTCACATGAGCGCGTGGATTGAAACATAGAAACGGTAAGCCGGTTGAAGAATTAACTGATGTCGCGCTCTCACATGAGCGCGTGGATTGAAACGGATTGGGAAATCCAGAATCCTTCAAAAGTTGGTCGCGCTCTCACATGAGCGCGTGGATTGAAACTTGACCCGACCGGTGCATGGTTAGAAGAGGCGAGTCGCGCTCTCACATGAGCGCGTGGATTGAAACGCTTGATGAAATACCGTTAAAGACTAACCAACTTGTCGCGCTCTCACATGAGCGCGTGGATTGAAACAGACCAAGACCCACAACAAGATTAACAGATGCAAGTCGCGCTCTCACATGAGCGCGTGGATTGAAACAACATTGTTACGTTTTTGTGTTATTTAGGTTATTGTCGCGCTCTCACATGAGCGCGTGGATTGAAACGCGGCGCTTAGAGATAATCTTGATTGGGACTGGAGTCGCGCTCTCACATGAGCGCGTGGATTGAAACTCTATTACATCGCTTTGGTTAATTTTGCTGATGCGTCGCGCTCTCACATGAGCGCGTGGATTGAAACGCTGTGGTTCGTCGTCGTATATTCCAGCTGTCTTTAGTCGCGCTCTCACATGAGCGCGTGGATTGAAACATTGAAAAACGTGGAAGTAGCTATGAATAAAAGGTCGCGCTCTCACATGAGCGCGTGGATTGAAACTTAATCGAAATAAGATGTCGAGATACGAAATGCGTCGCGCTCTCACATGAGCGCGTGGATTGAAACCATCCGGTTTTGTGTAAGCCCACGCACTTGCCCAGTCGCGCTCTCACATGAGCGCGTGGATTGAAACATACACAGACCCGAAGTTTATGGGATTACACAAACGTCGCGCTCTCACATGAGCGCGTGGATTGAAACAAACGCGCACAAGGCGGAATGAGTCACTTGGCTAGTCGCGCTCTCACATGAGCGCGTGGATTGAAACAACACTATTCGCCGCCTGCCCACAGTATCTTCTTTGTCGCGCTCTCACATGAGCGCGTGGATTGAAACAGCAAAGCGGATGTTGACTCGTCAGGGTTACAAAGTCGCGCTCTCACATGAGCGCGTGGATTGAAACTTTATAAACAACTGGCATAGAATCTTTCACCGCAGTCGCGCTCTCACATGAGCGCGTGGATTGAAACCTGGTGGTTGGTGGGGCTATGCAAGGTCGTACACGTCGCGCTCTCACATGAGCGCGTGGATTGAAACGCTATAACAGAGATGCGCTTAACCGGCGGCGATAGTCGCGCTCTCACATGAGCGCGTGGATTGAAACAATTCGTAATCAAGAAATAAGGAAAAAATATGCAGGTCGCGCTCTCACATGAGCGCGTGGATTGAAACTTGTACCATCTAGTGGAGAAACATTTTCTATCACGTCGCGCTCTCACATGAGCGCGTGGATTGAAACCCCATGAAGTAACTACTACTCCTGAAAATGTTGCAGGTCGCGCTCTCACATGAGCGCGTGGATTGAAACCACACACCTGTGTAATCAGCAAAACCGATTGAAGTCGCGCTCTCACATGAGCGCGTGGATTGAAACGATTAGTTACAATAATAATTATGATAAAGACCCTGTCGCGCTCTCACATGAGCGCGTGGATTGAAACACTCACACAAATGAAAACACAAAATATTAAAAACGTCGCGCTCTCACATGAGCGCGTGGATTGAAACAACAACTAAAGAGTCTCGAAGGGCAAGTTGCATTGGTCGCGCTCTCACATGAGCGCGTGGATTGAAACGCAATTATGGATATAAACTTAAAATATGAGGACGTCGCGCTCTCACATGAGCGCGTGGATTGAAACTTTAATATCGGATACAAAAAGTTTCTTGCAACACGGGTCGCGCTCTCACATGAGCGCGTGGATTGAAACGTTCACCACAGATCAAAGAAACGCGCTTAGTTTTAAATTTGTCAAACCTGCCCCGTGTATTTTACGGGGAAACATTTTGCTCCGCTTCGCGGGATTAATTTTCATAAATTTTTGATGGAAAAGCAAATCACAATACTTCATACTTTCCATCATTTAACAATTCCTGTCTGCCAAAATAATTTTTTGATATACCCCTAACATCTATTGTAATCCGAAGAATACAAAAAAGCACAGTTCGTACAC
>LVBU01000281.1 GCA_001603185.1 Thermotogales bacterium Thermo_02
GTTGATTACGACTCCTGAAGTCTACGCAGTCCTCAATCTTTACCTGAATAACAGAGATCTTCTGAAAAAGTCTCTCATCGGTGCTATGCCAACTCGGAAGATAGACAGGTTCACCGAGCAGCTTGTCGATGAAGCTCTCTTGATGGATAAGAGATGCTTTGTAGAAAACGCTAAGGCTCTCGAAAAATACAATTACTCTAAATCGCTCGCCGGCTGCGAGATACCGACGCTTGTGTTAGTCGGAAAGAAAGACCTTATCATAACCGAAGCGATGGCGAGAAGGTTCGAGAAGATAATGCCTAACGCCAGAGTAGAAATACTTGCCGATTACGGCCACAGCGTAAATGTCGAAGACCCTGAACTGTTCTGCAAAATTCTTCTGGACTTTGTAAAGGGTTGATCGACTTCCGCTAGAAGGGGCCCTGACGGGTCCCTTTTTTGCTCTCAAAATGTCTCAGCTTCTCTGAGGATAATTTGATTTTCCGGTTTCCGAGGCCAGAACCCGGATCTACCCACACTAGCCGGAATCACGTTCTAATTGCTGAGTTCAAACCTTTATAAAGAAGACGAGATAGCTCGCGAAGAGAAGTAGCAAAGTCTTGACTACTGCCATTTCTGTGCACAACGAGATCTTCAGTGAGATAGTGACCGATTCCCATGAGGAAGAGAGTAAGATTAGAAGGATCGAAAGGCCTTATTTGATTGCTTTCTGTTGATTTCTTAATCGCTCTTATCCAAGGGTTCTGAATTCTATCATAGTAGTCCTTCCATATCTCTGGATAAATGAACTCCGTTTCATTCACAATATTACACATATTCCTGTGAACCCTGAAATATTCGAGATTCGCCTTAAAACCTGCGATTTCCGCATCTCTACGATCCGAGAAATTCGCTATCACTGTAGCCACTGTGTGTCTAAGCCCCCTGCTTGTGGCCGCTATCAGTTCTTCTAGAATTGCTCTTTTATCTTTGAAGTGCACGTAAAAAGTCCCCGATGCGACACCGGCTTCACGCGTTATATCTGAGATGTAAGTGTCGTGAAAGCCCTGCGTACCGAACAGTGACTCAGCTGCTTCCATAAGGGAAGTCCTCGTAGATCTTATTTCGAGTATCATTGGTTGAAAAGAGACTCCGAAGGCTTCGTTGGATGGTCTATGAGTACCAGGATCAAAACCGTGTAGCACAAAGTCAAGTAGATCGTTAATAAGGGCAGGCTTGTCGAATCTGTAATCCGGTCTTAGTGACTTGTGCGTTCCAATCCACCTGACTGGGGAAATTATGAACAGCTCAAGGATCCTTGAATCCACTTCGTCCAATCCCGATAAAGGCAATCTAGCCAGTATTGATTGAATCAGCTTGTTAACGTTTTCGAGAACTGACTCATTGAAATGGCAGGCCTCTTTCAGTATTCTGAAATCTTCTGGGAGATCAAGCATGAATCCCAGATAGTTGTCCATAAATGACTCTAGAAAACCTTCAAGGTCTTGTGGCAGCGTTCTATCAATGTAGTTTTTGAAATCTTCAAACGCATGCCCGACTATTTCACTGTATAGAGCGTTCTTGTCAGGAAAGTAATGATAAAAAGACGGAGTCCTAATTCCAGTCAGACGAGCAACCATTGGAATTGAAACTCCTCTATAGCCATTTGCTGCGAAGAGTCTTTTGGCATTATCTCTTATCTTCCTCAATGTTTCTTTTCCATCAGTTCTTACTGGAAGTCTGGCCATTCACTAAACCTTCTTCAACGTTGTGTGATTCATACTAATTATACATTAGTTTTGCTGATGGTATTGGGAGGGGTTTTGGAGAAGAGATAGCAAATACAAAAGAAAGAAAGGGCGTGCAAAAGACACGCCCTTTCGTCAGAGCTACTGCAGACTTATCCAGTCTGTCAAGATTGTCCAAACTTGTTCTATAACTTCCATAACGTACATTCTATTAACACCGATTCTGCAACTGCTGTCGGTTCTGTCATATTGACGGTACGTGAGTTGTGGTGTGATGAGACCGTTCCAACCTCCCATAGTTTCAAGAGCTCTGACCAGCTTCTCTCTTGTGGGTTCCGAGCCAGCCCTTCTGAGTCCCTCAGCGAATACCTCGGCCGCTATGAATCCGGCTGCCGCATAAGCATTTGGAATCTCTCCTGGGAAGCTTTCCTGATATATTGAAATGTACTTCTGGAAATTCTCGTCGTTCACGTCACCCATTACCCAAGCAGTTGCTCGAAGGCCTTCTGCAGCGCCTTCAGAAAGCGTTATAGTTGTAGGATCTGGATTTGCGTAGTTTGCCAGAAGCATGGCGTCCATTCCGTAATCCTTAACTTGTTTCAGGAATGCCGGTGTCTGTGGAACGAAGATGTACATGATAACTGCGTCAACATCAAGTTGCATCATGTTCAGGATCTCGTTATCGAACGCAAAGCGATCAATAGCGACAGGAAATTTCCCGACTAGCTTCTTCTCATGGCCGTTGTCCTTCAGCCACTTTTCAACTCCGGCAAGACCATCGTAGCCAATGTCATCCGTCCGATATATGATACCGATTCTCTTCTTTCCAAGGTCTTCAATGAGGTACTTGGCCATGATTTGACCCTCTGTAAGATAGTTGGGCTGCACTGCGAACCGGTATTCTTTTGGAGGAATTGCAAAACTGGTATGGCCTCCTCCCTGATAAACGAAGGGTACTTTGCCTGTTTCAAGATACTCCATAACTGCCAGTATTCCAGGCGTTCCGAGACCAGCTACGATAGAGAAGACCTTGTCCTGTTCTACCAAGCGCTTCACTTCGACGACAGTCTTTGATGGATTCAGCTGATCATCGGCCACAAGAAGTTCGATTTTACGACCGTGAACTCCGCCATTGTTGTTTATCCAGTTGAAGTACGAGTTCAGACCTTTGGCCACAGATGTTCCGATAATTGCTGCAGGTCCGGACATAGCCTGGAACGTACCTATCAGGACTCTATCCGTAAAGACCCCAGGTTCTGCAAACAGCAAACCAGAAAAAAGAACAGCTAAAGAGAGCAGTACAGTTAACAGTCTTTTCACCTTCCACACCTCCCGTGAAGTTTAGAGATCTATATGTGCTTTAGAACAAACCCGGTAATTGCGGTAACGAACTCTTCCGGTTTTTCGATTATCGATGCGTGACCCGAATCCTTAATTACAAGGAATTCAGCGTGAGGAATTTCTTTCTGGATAAGTTCCATTTCCTCCAGCGGAGTAATCGTATCCTTGTCTGAACCAACCAGAAGCACCGGGCATTCTATCTTCGATAACCTGCCAATTACTGAGAAATCTTCATTAGTGGAAGCTAGACGAATGAAGCCGTCAAACCATTCGCGAGTCAGAATCTTCTTGAACATCTTCTGTCGTTCCTTTAACCACAGGAGACTCTTGTTATAGAAAGAATATGAGTATGCATATGGAATGGCAAGAGCAAAGAATTTCTCTCCGTCATAGGATTTTGCGGCTTCCTTCCATGCCTCACCCACTTCGGCAATATACGGTGTCGTCCTCGGAGGAGCGTTGAAAAGAAGCAAGGTTCTGACTCTTTCAGGGTGGTTCAGAGCATAAAGCATCGCAACCTGTGCTCCGTAGGATATGCCATATAGATGAAATCTTTCCATTTGAAGCGAACAAAAGAGGTGCTCCAGATCTTCGACGTGAAGCGATATGCTGTACTGCTCACTCTCATAACTGGATCTCCCCTGATCTCGGAGATCGACAAGAACTACCCGAAGATTCCGAGTCATTTTGTCCAGAAAAATCTGCCATGATGCACATGACATCATAATCCCACTAAGCATTACTATAGTTGGATTTTCGCTGAGACCATGAATCTCATAGTATAACTTCTTTCCATCTGGAAGAACATCAAACGGCATCGAGTTTACCTCCATCATCGTATTTATC